>JACQWV010000055.1 GCA_016209085.1 Elusimicrobiota bacterium | reverse complement strand
CGGCTTTCGCTTTGCAGCTACAGTTGGAAATAATCTGTAACAATTCGGGCTTCGCTTTCGTCTGAGACAGTTCAGAATTAGCCGTTATTAGAGTCGGCCGATTTTGAATTTTCCGGTTTCTGCATTTTTAATTTTTTTGTCCGAAATTTTAATGTTCCTGAACACCAGCCCAAGCAGCCGCTTTTTCTTGGCGGTGTACTGCTCCGGTTTCCTCGGCTCCCCGGTTGATGCCCGCCCATTCCTGCGCGCTTTCCCGCTGCCGCAGCGTAAAAGCGCGCATTTTACCCCTGGGAGAAAAGACAAAGTGTAGCAAGTGTATAATGATGTATAATTATCTTAATTTAAGGGTCTCCACAGAAGACCATGCCAAAGAAGGGTACTCCCTGGAAGTTCAACGGGAAGCGCTTGAGGCTTTTGATAGAAAAAGGGTATATTACCCATAACATTTTGGGGGGTCTAAGATTTACTATTACGAATAACATCGTTACAAGGGTTTGATAAATCAAACCGCTACAATTACACATGCATAACAAAAAACTGCACATTATTACTTTCGGATGCCAGATGAACGAGGCGGATTCGGAAAATATCGCTTTTTCTTTTAAAAAAAGGGACTTTGAACTGACCGGTGATTTAAAAAAAGCGGACATAACAGTGATAAACACCTGCGTTGTCAGGGAGCGAGCAGAACACAGGTCAATTTCAAAAATAGGTTTTCTGGAAAAATGGAAGGAGCGTAATCCCGGCAGAAAGATTTTTGTTGTCGGGTGCGCGGCCGAGAAGCTGGGGATAAAATACATAAAATCAAAATTTCCGTTCGTTGACGAAGTGGTGGGCGCAAAATCCCTGGACAAGTTTGACAATGTGCTCTCGGCTTATTTCAAGAACGAGAATCCGGATTATAAAATTCCCCTGAATCTTTTTAATTCTCCTTTTACCGCTTACGTCACGATAATGAAGGGCTGTTTCCTCAAATGCTCATACTGCATAGTTCCGCGGGTGAGGGGAGAGGCGGTTTATGTCTCTCCCGAAGACGTTCTCAGGGAAGTGAAAACAAAAGTCTCAAACGGCGCGAGGGAAATAATCCTGCTGGGCCAGACCGTCAATTCTTACAGACACGCTCTTAACGGTAAGAACGTTTCTTTTTCAAAACTGCTTGAAATGATTTGCAAAATTGACGGGGTAAAAAGAATAAGATTCATGAGCCCGCACCCGCTTTATTTTGACGAAGGTTTTTTTGAAGTCCTGAAATCCGACTCCAGAATAGCGCGGCACGCGCATCTGCCCGTGCAGTCCGGCTCGGACAAAATTCTCAAGCTCATGAAAAGGGGATACACGAGAAAAAAATATCTTGAAATACTCTCTAAATTAAAACAAGCTGTCCCGGACATCCGGATATCAACTGATTTTATCGTGGGTTTTCCCGGAGAAACAGCGTCTGATTTTGCGGACACGATTTCGCTTCTGGAACAAATCCGCTTTATTTCCGCCTACTGTTTTAAATACTCTGTAAGAACCGGTTCGCCGCAGGTTAAGGATTCTATACCCGAGCGGGAAAAGGAAAAAAGGCTTGAAATCCTTTTAAAAACGGTAAGAGAAAATTCCAGGGAGATTTTTAAGTCAAGAATTGGTAGAATAGAGGAAACGCTTTTTGAAACGGAAAAAACCGGGAAGTCTTCAACGAACTTCAACGTGGAAACGGACTCAAAGCAGAAACCCGGGGAAACCGCGCAGATTGAAATATGCGGCGTGCATAAAAACGTTTTACAGGGAAGGCCTATACCATGACAAAAAAAACCAGCAAGGTTTTCAAAGAAAGAAGACAGCACGTGAGACTCCCCATACTTCACGGGATTCTTGAGCCGGTGGAAATAGAGTTTTCAACGGAAAAAGACGGCAGAACCATTCCGCAGCCGGCGATTCTTTCCGACTTGTCAGCAGGCGGCATGAGGCTCATAACTTTTCTGGAGCCGCCGCACACGAAAGAACTTAACATAGTTCTGAAACTGGCGGGCCTCAAGGAAATACCCATACAGGGCAAGATTTCATGGGTCAAGGAAAAGGGCGGGGTTTTCATGAACGGCATATCCTTTACTTCAATAAGCCATGACGACCGCAAGAGGATAAACGACATGGCGGGGGATTACGCGGACTGCGACACCAGAATCGCTCTTAAACTTCCTGAATCCTGCGTTGAAACCTGCAAAGCCCACTGGCTGTGCAACAAGCCTCAGAAGGACGAAACTCTTTTTAAAACCTGATTTTTTTCTCGCCATGCAGAAACCCATTGTGATAATGGGCGCAAGCGCCTCAGGTAAAACCGAGTTAGCCGTTGAAATTTCAAAAAAGATTGACGGCGAAATAATTTCCGTTGATTCAAGACAGGTTTTTAAATATCTCTCGGCCGGAACCGCAAAACCCGAAGGCAGGTGGACTGAAACCGGAGGGACCGATCTTTATCTGGTTGACGGGATTCCCTACCATCTGGTTGATTTCCTTGACCCCAAATTCAATTACGACGCAGGCAGGTTCGTGGACGACGCAAAAACAGCCATGAAGGAAGTTTCCTCCAGGGGCAAAACGCCGGTATTCGCGGGAGGCGCCGGGCTTTACATCCAGGCTTTATGGAACGGCCTGGACCCCCTGCCCAAGGCGGACCAGGGAGTAAGAGAAGACCTCAGGGAATTCGCGGAAAAGTTCGGGAGAGACGCGCTGCATTCCAGGTTAAAGGAAATGGACCCGGAGGCGGCCATGAAAATACCGCCCGACAACATCCAGAGGGTCATAAGAGCCATTGAAGTTACGCGGCTGACCGGCATTCCGATTTCAAAACTCTGGTCAGGCTGTTTTTTCAACGCTTTGCCCAATCACCTGGCGCTCTTTGCGCTTATCCTGTGGAAAAAACACGACCTGGCGGAGAGGATTAAAAAAAGAACAACGGATAATTTTGAAAAATGGGCCGAGGAAACGAGAAAAATTCTCAATGAAGGCTATCCTGAGGACTGCCCCGGGCTTAAATCTCTGGGTTACCCGCAAATCATAGATTACGTTTCAGGCAACATTTCCAAACCGGAGGCAATCCGTAAGATAACCACTTTGACCAATACTTACGCCAAAAGGCAGATTACGTGGTTCTCAAGATACAAAAACATTCTTAAAGTGGAAATTGACAAGCCCTCTGACTGGGACCCGGATAAAATATTCAAAACCATTCTTGCATATCAAAACTAATGCAGAACGCTCTCCTGATAGAAGTTCGTTTAAAAAACGCAAAATATTCCGGCAATACTCTTGACGAACTCCAGAAACTGGCTGAAACCGCGCGCATAAATCCCAAAGATTCCATCATGGTAAAAGTTTCAAAATTCCATCCTGCAACCCTGCTGGGAAAAGGAAAACTGGAAGAAATCAGGGAACGCATCGCCCGGGATTCCATAGACTCGGTTATTTTTGACAATGACATAAGCCCGCGACAGCAGAGAAATCTTGAAAACGAGACCGGAATCCGGGTAATGGACAGGACATCCCTGATTCTCGGCATATTTTCAATGAGGGCCAGAACGTCCGAAGGAAAACTCCAGGTAAAGCTTGCGCAGTTTTCATACAACCTCTCAAGACTTACAGGGAAAGGAACGACCCTTGAACAACAGAAAGGCATGATAGGAACCAGGGGCCCCGGCGAAAGAAAGATGGAATACGACAGAAGGGTTCTGAAGGACAAAATAGCGGGTTTAAAAAAAGAAATAGAGTCCATAAAAAAAGAAAGAGGCATCCAGCGCAGGATGAGAAACTCAATCCCGATGCCGCAGATATCAATAGTCGGTTATACGAACTCGGGCAAATCCACTCTTCTGAATTGTTTGACCTCCGGCAGGCACAACGTTTACGCGGACGACAAGCTGTTCGCCACGCTTGACCCGGCTGTCAAAAGGGTGAAACTGCCCTCGGGCGGATGGGCTCTGTGCACGGATACGGTCGGATTCATTCAGAAACTCCCGCATCATTTAATAGCCTCTTTCAGAGCCACGATTGAAGAAATAACTTTTTCCGATTTGATAATCCACGTGCACGACCTCTCCTCTCCTTACATGTCCGGACAGCACGCCGAGGTGGAGAAAATTCTTAAGGAACTTAAAACCGGCTCAATACCCGTGATAAACGCTTATAACAAAATAGACCTAGCGCCTGATTTGAACGCGTATCAGAAAAGCCTCGGGGGATACCATCCCGTGTTTTTTTCCGCTCTCACCGGAGAGAACATTGACAGACTCCTGAAAAGAATTGAAGAGGCTCTTTCGGAAAAATGGATTGAAGTAGAAATCAGCCTGCCGCCGGACAAAACCGGACTCTTAAAGGACATTTACGAATGCTGTCTTGTCAAAAACGCGGCTTACGGGGATAAAAACATAAAAGTCCGGCTCAAAGCCACCAGAGAAAATTACCGGAGAATCCTGAACAAAATCAGCCGGCCGTTCGAATAGCTCACGGCGCCGATTGCGGACAATGCCGCCCTGTTCCGGCCGTTCGCAGCGCTCTCGGCACCGATTGCGGACAATGCCGCCCTGTTCCGGAAAAATTGATATACTCAGTATAAGACAATTATTATATAATTGAAGTACTATGCTCGGTATAATTATTTTGATGATTTTAAGCTACGTTCTGGGCGGGATCCCGACCGGATACATAATAACCAGGTATCTGCGGGGCATTGACATAAGGAATTACGGCTCAGGCAACCCCGGCACCGCAAACGTTTACAGAACAGTGGGAACGTGGCCCGGAATAATAACCTTTCTGATTGATTTCGCGAAAGGGCTTATTCCCACGCTGGCCGCCGCTCATTTTTATCCGGACAAATACGGCATCATCATAACCTGCGGCGCGCTTGCGATAGCCGGGCACATCTGGACGATTTTTCTGGGTTTCAGGGGGGGAAAAGGAGTAGCCACTTCAGCCGGCGTTTTCTCCGCGCTGATTCCGTCGCCGATAGCGATAGCTTTCATAGTTTTTGTGATAGCGGTTTCAATAACAAAACACATTTCCATCGGCTCAATCTGCGCGGCTTTCACTCTCCCGGCAGTCAGCTACGGCATGAACAAACCGGTCCCTTACACCGTAATGGCTTTAATCGTATGCGCTCTCATAATTTTCACCCACATACCGAACATAAGAAGAATCATCAAGGGCAAAGAACTGGATTATAAATTCAACAAAAACTCTCCCAATGACAAAGAGCAGAAATAAACACAAAATAACCGTGCTCGGAGCGGGAATATGGGGCACGGTCATGGCAAATCTTCTGGCATGCCACGGGAGAAAAGTCTGCCTGTGGGAATTTTTCAAAGACGTTGCCGGCAAGATAAAATCCGAGGGCACGCATCCGGACCTTCCGGACCTGAACCTCACGAGCAGGCTTTCAGTGACCACCGACATTAAAGCGGCTCTTGAAAACTCCTGCATGTGCATAATAGCCGTCCCGTCAAAACACGTGAGGAAAATAGCCAGGAAGATAAAAAAATACGCTGACCCGTCCGTTCTTTTCGTAAGCCTGTCAAAAGGGATTGAAACTTCAAGCCTCAAAACCGCGTGCGAAGTCATGGAAGAGGAAATCCCCGGTCTCAGAGACAGAATCATGATTCTCTCCGGACCGAGTTTCGCGGCAGAGGTCTGCAAAGGCGTGCCTACGCAAATGATACTGGCCGGTAAAAACATGAACGGCCTTCTGGAAGCCCGCAGGATTCTGAACCTTCACCCGCTCAGAATAGAAATATCCCCGGACAGGAAAGGAGTGGAGCTGGGAGGGGCGCTGAAAAACGTCTATGCCATAGGAAGCGGGATAATTGAAGGCCTTAAAAACACGGGCAAAAACACGGAAGCCGCTTTCCTGACCCAGAGCATGCTTGAAATGCACAAAATTATAACCAGACTGGGCGGCAAGCCCGAAACCACGCGCGGACTTTCAGTGACCGGGGACATGATACTCACCGGCACTTCAAGAAAATCCAGAAATTTCCAGTTCGGCGAGAAAATAGGACGGGGGATGAAGCCTGAAACGGCCAGGACTGAAATCAAAACGGCCGTGGAGGGTTTTGAGTCCGTGCTGAGCATGAAAAAACTGTGCAGGGAAATCAAGATAAAAGCCCCCATTATTGAAACGCTCTGGGAAATACTTTATACTAATTCAGGTCCGTTAAGAATACTTGAGGCAATGGGCTTCAACGCAAATGGCGCGAAAAAATCAAGAAAATAACGGCGAAATTGAACTGCACATATATTCAATTTCAACGAGCATAACCGAGTCAATAATATTTCTTGACGAGGTTGAAGGCATGAGGATTCTTCCTATCTGGATAGGGCCGATAGAAGCCCAGTCCATCGCAATCCGCCTTTCGGGATTCCCGTCGCCGAGACCCATGACCCACGACCTTATTTTTTCCCTTTTAAAAACCCTGAAATACAACATGACAAAAGCCGTCATAAACGACGTGAAGGACAACACCTATTACGCTCTGCTCCATCTTGCCGACGGCCAGGGAAAAACGATTCACGAAATAGACGCAAGGCCCTCCGACGCCATAGCCATGGCGGTCAGGTTCGGCTGCCCGATTTACGTTAAAGAATCCGTGCTGGCAACGACACAGGTCCTCAATAAACCCATAACTGAAAGCGAAGTCCTGAAATTCAGGGAGGAACTGAAAACCCTGACTCCGAAAGACATAATTGACCAGCTTTTAAAACACAAAATGGACCGGCCTCCTTTGTTTGAAGAGAAGGAAAAAAAGGATAAGAAGGAGGAAGACGAAGACCCGGAGGAGACAAATGAATAGATACGACATAATAAGAGAGATTTCCAGATATTTCAGCAGGGAGCGAGACGCCAAGACCGCGGTATGCAAGACTTTTGAAATAATTTCATCGGCTCTCAGAAGAAACGAAAAAATAGTGATTTCAAATTTCGGGACGTTCAGGATATCCCAACGCAATTCAAGGCAGGCCAGGAACCCCAAAACAAACCAGAAAGTCATGGTCGGGCCGAGAAAAAGCGTAAGATTCAAGGCATCCGACAAACTTCTTACTAATTTGCAATAATGAGCGCCAAAAATTATTTCACCATACTAGAGGTCTCGCGCATGACCGGCATGCCTCCCTATACCATAAGATACTGGGAGTCAAAATTTAAACTTTTAAGGCCCCTGAGACTTGAAAGCGGGCACCGGAGATTCACGAAAAAAGACCTTGAAATGATAAACCGGCTTAAAGATTTAATACTCATGAAAGGCTATTCGCTTGCAGGAGCCAAAAAAACGCTCTACGGGAGAGAAAGAGCGAGAGAATGGAGCGAAATGGCGAAAAGCGCAGGCGCAGCCGACGTTCCGGACAAGACCGTGAACAGGCTGCTGGAAGAAATAAAAAACGAGCTTTCTGAAATAATAAAAGAATGTTAAAAAACAGAGGCGAGTCCTCTCGCCTCTAATCTCTATCCTCTGTAGTTACTGAGCTTCGCAGAAATAATGGATACGTTGGAGGCTCAGATTTGGATTGGATGCAGCTCAGCCAAATATGTCAATAATTTCTTAACAGTCCCTTAGTAATTTGTATAATTTTACAGTTAAAAATATCCTCTGTATGTTCTATACATATGTGCTGAAAAGTTTGAAAGATAACAAGCTTTATACCGGAAGTTCGGATAATCTACGGAAACGCTTTATTGAGCATATTAACAATCAAGTCTTGAGCACAAAAGGAAGAGGGTCGTTTTCACTAATATACTATGAAGCCTGCCTGAATAAACTGGACGCATTGGCAAGGGAGAAATATCTGAAGTCAGGCAGAGGTAAAAAATATATAAAAGCAAGAGTTAAGTATTACTTGCAGGGTTTGGAAACGGGGGCGTGCCCCGTTCCAAATCCGCCCTCCGCCTCAGGCGGACGGCTTCAGCCGCCTGGGGGCGGCTTATTTGGAACGGGGCGTGGCTCAGCTGGTCTAGAGCGCTCGCTTGGGGTGCGAGAGATCGCTGGTTCAAATCCAGTCGCCCCGATGTCTTATTCCGCGCTGAAGCGGTCCTGACCCCTTTCAGCTTTTTCAAAGCGCCTTCAACTGACTTTTTGCACCCTTCGCAGGCCATGCCTTTGATTATAATAATTCTAAATTGATAATATATATCAAAAGATAATAATTCTAAAATAAAATCAAGGAGAAACAAATGAAGACGACGCCCCAGAGAACAGAAATAGCGCGATTCCTGAAACGCGCCAGGAACCATCCCTCTGCCTTAGAGATTTACGGGAGAATCTCGCAAAAATTTCCAAACATGTCTTTCGCCACGGTTTACAACAATCTGAAGATGCTGGCGGAAAAGGGCAGAATAAAAACTCTTGACCTGGACCCGCAAAAAACAAGGTTTGACCCGGATGTTTCAAAGCATCATCACATCATATGCCTGAAATGCGGGAAAATAGAGGATATCCGCCGGAAATACCGGATAAAAACCGCTGTGCCGAAAAAATGCAGGTATACGGCGCTCTCTAACACGGTCCATTTCTACGGCATCTGCGCGGGGTGCAAAAAGAAATCCGGAAGGCGCAGGACGAAAAAAACAGCCGGGGGAAAAAACAAATAGTTCAGTAACTTAATATAATAGATTTTATGGAGCCCGTTCATTATCCGCTGAAAATCGCCCTGATTTACGGATACACGCCGTCAGGCCATTCCTCGGCGGCCAAAGCCATAGCGGATTTCTTCCCCCAGTCAATACTGGAGCCGGTCTTCATAAACCTTTCCGAAGTCTATAAAGGGCTCGGCCCTCTCGTGGCCAAAACCTATCTCCAGATTCTCCAGAAGACACCCGCGTTGTGGGGATACGTGTATGACAACGAAATAATCGCCAGGGCGACCAAAACGATAAAAACCGCTCTTATTCCCTATTACGCCCATGACCTTAACAATCTTCTTGTTAAAAAAAACGTAAAAGCCATCGTAACCACGCATGCATTGCCTTCAATCCTTCTTTCAAAGCGCGAAAAAGAGCTCAAAAACATTCCTTTGTTCGGAGTGATAACCGATTTCTACGCCCACTCCTACTGGCCGCCTGCAGGCGTAAACGCGTATTTTGTCCCGGGCAAAACCGCCCAGGAAAACCTTGTCCAGAACGGCTTTCCTGAAAGCCGCGTCTGCGTTTCGGGAATCCCCATCAGAAAGGAATTCCTTGAGACTTTTGACGCTTACGCGCAGAGAAAAGAGCTCGGCCTGTCGGGAAAACTTTTTACGGTTCTCATATCCGGAGGCAGCAGGGGGCTCGGGAATATTGAGAAAATAGTGGGAACCATGAAACACTTTTTAAACAGAATCCAGATTATTATCCTGTGCGGGGAGAACAAAACGCTTCAAAAAAAACTTGAAAAAACGCACCACGACAAAAAGCACATAAAAATTTTCGGGCTCGTGGAATCCACGGTAAAATATTTTGCGGCTTCCGACATTATAATAGGAAAACCCGGCGGCGTAACCTCGGCCGAGTCAATGGCTCTTGAAAAACCCCTGATAATTTTCTCTCCTTTGCCGGGGCAGGAAGAAAGAAACGCAGGTTTTCTTGCCAGGCACAGGCTGGCGGAATTCGCAAAGGATGCAAAACAGCTTGAGTCTGCGGTCAGAAGATACCTGCACAACCCCCATCTTGTTGCAGGCGTTAAAAAACATCTGAAGAATTTTTCAAAACCCTACGCATCAAAAGACATTGTTTCAAAAATAATGGAGCATATACTCAAGCCGATTAGATACTGAGCGTTGCAACGCTTAGGGACTGTTAAGAAATTAGTGATACATTTGGGAAGCCGAGATGGGGTCAGATGCAAGGCGAGACGAATAAGAGGCGCTTGTGCGCCATGAATGAGGAGCAACGCAGCAGATGGCCGCATATCGGCTTCCCCCGAAGGGGCTGGCTGCTTTTCGGCTGCGATTCCGCCTACGGCGGAACCCCGCCAGAGGCGGTGGCTGCGTCGCTCGTCGCTTACATAACCCAAGTTATGCGCGCTCCTCGTTCCTTGTTTCGCTCAAAAATCAGCTCAGCCAAATATGTCAATAATTTCTGGGCGGCTTATTTGGAAACGGGGGCGTGCCCCGTTCCAAATCCGCCCTCCGCCTGAGGCGGACGGCTTCAGCCGCCTGGGGGCGGCTTATTTGGAACGGGGCGTGGCTCAGCTGGTTAGAGCGCTCGGTTCGGGACCGAGAGGTCGCTGGTTCAAATCCAGTCGCCCCGACCATTTCAGACATTGAAGCGGGCAAGCAGCAAAACCCGACAATTGACACGCTTAAAAAAATTGCCAAAGCGTTAAATGTACCAATTGAAGATTTAATCAAATAAATTTATGAACCATTGGACAAAATTAAGTATTGAATACGCTAATGAAACTTGATGAGTTTTTAAAAGCCAAAGGAAACGCTGTTTTGGACGCAAGCGACGCAGAAATGATGGCATTTGCGAAAAAACATTTAAATTATAAACACAACAAAGGGTTAGATTTTATAGGGCGCTTCAATAGGAAATATATCATTGGTGAGGCAAAGTTTTTAACTGATTTTGGCGGACACCAAAATGCTCAATTTAATGACGCTATCGCTACTATTAAAACGAAAAATGTTGAGGCAGTTAAAATTGCTGTTCTTGACGGCGTTCTCTATATCAAAGGCAATAACAAAATGTACAAGGATATTACGGGTAAACTCAAAAATGAAAATATTATGAGCGCATTAGTTTTGCGTGAATTTCTTTATCAAACATAATCACTATGTTTATCACTTACGACAATAAAAAACCAGAACGAGATATTCTTGGAAATACGCCGAAGGCGGAGCTAAAAATTGTTTCCGGCAAGGGAGCAACAAACAAGCTCATTTTTGGTGATAATCTTCCTATTCTTAAGACACTACTTGACACCTATACTGGTAAGGTTGATTTAATTTACATTGATCCGCCATTTGCAACAAACGGGCATTTCAAGATTAGCAATGAGCGAGCAAATACTATCAGTAGCAGTAACGGCGATGCTATCGCATACAGCGACACTCTTGTTGGCGCAGATTTCTTGGAATTTTTGCGAGAACGTTTGATTTTTTTGCGTGAGCTTTTATCCGAACATGGGTCAATTTATCTTCATATTGACTACAAAATTGGGCATTATGTGAAGCTTATAATGGATGAGGTTTTTGGACGCGCTATGTTTAGAAACGATATTACTCGTATTAAATGCAATCCCAAAAATTTTTCACGCAAAGCATATGGAAATATAAAAGATTTGATACTTTTTTATTCAAAATCAGAAAATCCGATTTGGAATGAACCACGCACGCCTTTTTCAGAAGCAGACGAAGATCGTTTATTTAAAAAAACTGATAAAGACGGGCGAAAATATACAACAATTCCATTACACGCACCCGGTGAAACAGCTAACGGAAATACTGGTAAAGAATGGAAAGGTATAAAACCACCCAAAGGCCGTCATTGGCGAAGCGATCCAATAATTTTGGAAGAATTGGATAAGCAAGGACTTATTGAATGGTCAGCAAATGGAGTGCCTCGCAAAAAAATATTTTTTGACGAAAAAGAGGGAAAAAAAATGCAAGATATTTGGGAATTTAAGGACCCCCAATATCCAAAATATCCAACGGAAAAAAGCTTAGATTTGCTGAAGTCTATCGTTGATGCCTCGTCTAACGAGGGTGATTTAGCGCTTGATTGTTTCTGCGGTTCCGGCACCACTCTTATTGCCTCACAGTTACTAAATCGTAATTGGATAGGAATTGATAAATCAGAGCAAGCAATAAAAGTCGCAAAAAAGAGGATAATTGAATTACCAGCTAATCTTTTTTCAGAATCTGGCTTTGAATTTCTTACGGAAGTTAGCGGTCACTGCTGTGCACCACTTAAGAACTGAACAGGTATAATAGTAAAGAAAGAGACGATTGGATTTCACAATACATACCCGATGCAGTTGGAGGAAGCAATAAAGATTAAAGAAAATGATTAAGCCCGCCGTAAAAATCGCTGTGGTGGGTTTCTATCCTTCAGGGCAGAAATTATTGTTCAAAAAAGGTTCGCGCTTCGTTCAGTAATTGCGATAACGCAAATGAATCCCTCGCCTGAAATCTGCAATAAACTGATTGACGTCAACGACTTGGAAAAGCCGGGATGGCGCGGCATCATTGACGAAATGCACGAGTTAATGAAAGTGCCGGAAAGAAACCGCAAAAGTTTTTGCCATTGCACGGACAGGAGAAGTCTTATACACCGCGCGGAAATAGAAAGCTACAAACACTGGGAGTATCCATGGACAATCGTTCACGGAAGCTTTGAACCGGGCATGCCGGTTCTTGACTGCGGATGCGGAAGAGGTTTTCTGCAGATATATCTTGCGCTCAAAGGATGCAACGTTCATTCAGTGGACGTCAGCACGATGAAAACCAAAGACCTGAGAAAATTCTGGAATTTAGTCCAAAAATACAAATTGCCTTTAAAAGAAAACAGGGAATCAGCCATAAAAAATCTGGCAAAACGCTACAATACTTCAATAAACTTTAAAGTCGCCAGCATATCCCGGCTCCCTTATGAAAACGCAAGTTTTGATAGGGTTTACTGCATTTCAGCGCTTGAACACATGAACCCGGGCGAGGACGAGGAAGCGGTGCGGGAGATGTGCAGGGTATTGAAACCGGGCGGGAGGCTGTTGATTACCGTTGATTTTTCGCCCGTGTCTCTGCCGGACAGAAGAAGCTATAATGCAAACGACATCGTTAAAATGATAAAAATAAGCGGATTGGAATTGTCCGGAAAATTAGACTACGCCTGCGCAGATTGGCGCTCTCATCTCGCGGAACTGGAAATGCATTTCCTTGAAAAGAATGCCCATGTGTCCAGCGCAGCATTCGTCCTGTTGAAGAGGTGACTATGAAAATAAACGCTGTAAAAACCGTTAAAAAAGAGTTCTCCTCGGAAGTGATAAAGCCCTCAATCAAGACCGGGTATCAGAAAAATGCCATAGTCAGTTCTGAAATAATACGCAAAAACACGGGCACCGCGACTCTTTTTGCGTTTGACAAAGGACAGGGGCTCAGCGCTCACACCGCTCCTTTTGACGCTCTCGCGGTGATACTGGACGGAAAAGCCGAGATTTTTATCGGCGGCAGGAAATACCTTGTCGCAAAAGACGAGATGATTATCATGCCCGCCGGCACCCCGCACGCTCTGAAAGCCTCTGAAAAATTCAAAATGCTTCTTGTCATGATAAAATCCTGACACATTCGGCTTTGCTCAGTGTCATCCTGAGCGAAGTCGAAGGATTGATTTTGCTCTTGCTTTGTCAATACCGCCTTTCAAAAGAACTTTTTTTTTGATATTATTTTTAAAAATGGATTCGGCGCGCATAAGTTTTAAAGTGTTCGGAACGGTTCAGGGCATAGGATACAGATGGTTCGTTCAGGAAACAGCCCGCAAACATTCCATAGCGGGCTGGGTAAGAAACGTTCCGGACGGCTCCGTGGAAGGCGAGGCGCAGGCAGGAAGAAAGGCCCTGGAGAATTTTCTGCAGGATTTGAAAATGCGCCATCCGTGGGCAAGAGTTTCCAGCATAGACGTCAGGGAGCTTGAAGCAATCAGGGAAGACAGAGATTTTTTAATCAGATTAACCCCGTGAAAGGAGTTAACATGGCAGAACGTGAAACCAACATAGATTCCACCAATCAATACATAAAAAAAATAAGCAAGATAGATCACCGCTCGTCAAAAGAGGAAATGCAGGATTTGTGGAAACGGGTAAAGCGGGGAGACAGGAGAGCGAAAGACAGAATAATGGAAACAAATCTGAGGCTTGTGATACCCATAGCCAGAAAATTCATGTACCCCGGCTCGGACCTGATGGACCTTATTGAAGAAGGCAATCTGGGGCTTCTGCACTCCATAGACAAGTTTGACCCGAGAAAAGGCTACAGGTTTTCAACTTACGCCTGCTACTGGATTGAACAATACGTTAGAAGGTCGGTTGAAGAACATTCCAAAACCATAAGAATACCTCCTCACGCGTGGACGGCTCTCAGAAAATGGCTCAAGGCATGGGACAAAATGCACGGAGAGTTAGGAAGAGACCCCACGCTGGCTGAAATGGCCAGGAAAATGCACTGGACGGCCAACCAGGTCAGGACCGTCATTGACGCGTCGGAAGTGGCCCGGGGGATATCTTCTCTTGAAACGCCGATATACTCGGATGAAACCGACGATACGATGGAAGACATCCTTCAGGATTCGCAATCCGCCACCCCGGAAAACCTTATTTCCATTCTTAAACTCCACGACGAGCTCCAGACGGCTCTTAAAGACATCGGCGAAAGGGAAAAAATGATAATTGAATACCGGTACGGAATAGCGGGCCGCACCCCGATGACCCTGAACGAAATAGGCCAGAAATTAGGACTCTCAAGGGAAAGAGTCAGGCAGATTGAGGAAAGAGCGCTTTTGAGGCTCAGACGGGTGGCGGCCAGAATGGGGCTTGTTGAGCTTGCAAGACAAAGACCCGACCATCCGAATCTCCAGCCGGGCTGGCAGCAGCCGAAAGCCAAGACGGACATACTGGGAGACGCCCTGCCGTCAAAACCCTACGTTCCGAGAAAACAAAAAAAGAGAAAATGACTATGAAAAACATTACGGTTGAAAATCTCTCCGCAAAAATAAAATCCGTTATCAGGGACGTCCCTGATTTCCCGAAACAGGGAATAATTTTTAAAGACATAACCCCGTTCCTGAATAATCCTGAAATCTTTTCGGAAACGGTCCGGTTCATTGCAGACAAATACAAAAACCGCGGCGTCTCAAAGGTTCTGGGAATAGAAGCAAGGGGTTTCATTCTGGCGGCTCCCATAGCGCTTGAGCTCAAAGCGGGTTTCGTCCCGGTCAGGAAAAAAGGCAAACTCCCGTACAAAACCGTTTCAGGAACCTATGACCTTGAATACGGCCAGGATACCCTTCAGCTCCACGAGGATGCTGTAAAAAAGGGGGAAAAGATTCTCATAATTGACGACGTGCTGGCTACCGGCGGAACGGCAAAATGCGCGTGCCGGATGGCTGAAAAACTGGGAGCGGAAATTGAATCAATCGCAATGCTGATTGAACTTGAATTTCTGAAAGGCCGGGAAAAACTCCAAAATTACGATTTATTCTCATTAGTTAAATACTAAAGCCGTGTGCAAGATTTACCAGAAAGTGATGTTTAGCCGTTTCGGTTTGTTTTCCTGAAGGGCTCTGTCGGAGCCGACTTGGGCTTACAGAAGGCGAGACGGAGAGGGCGAACTTGCTACGAGACCCGTCCCTGAAGGGAAATAACCGAAACAAAGGCTAAACGAAATTGCACACGGCACGAAGTCCCGCCCCCGTAGCTCAATTGGATAGAGCTGCTCCGTCCTAAGGAGAGGGCTGGTGGTTCAAGTCCGCCCGGGGGCGCGTAATTCAGTGGCGAGTGAATAGTGTCGAGTGGATAGCGGTTAGCGGAGAATGGATGGAAAAGATAAAAAGTTATAAAGACCTGGAAATCTGGAAAAAATCGATAGATTTAGTCAAAACCATTTACAAACTTACAGAAAATTTTCCGGAAAAAGAAACTTACTCTCTTACAAGCCAATTAAGACGATCTGCTGTTTCCGTTCCCTCAAATATCGCCGAAGGCCAGGCTCGCAAGCATACAAAAGAATTTTTACAATTTCTTTATCACGCTCTTGGCTCATTGGCCGAACTTAACACACAGACGATTATTGCAAAGGACATAGGTTATTTAAGTGAAGAAAATTTCGAAATTGTGGAAGCAAGGATAACTGAAATACAAAAGATGGTTTACGCTATAATTTCCAAACTATCTACAACTATCCACTCACCACTAATCACTTATCACTAACTATGTTGTTGGAGGAAATTTATGGCTGACTGGTGGATACAATCAGGAACCGAAGAAGTCAAAAAAAGCGGCTTTGACAATGTTTTGAACTGGATTAAAACCCACAGGGAAACTTTTATCGGCTCAATCGTGATACTTCTGGGAGCCGGGATTTTCGCGGTTTTTTTTACCATGAAATATCAGGAGATAAAAGAGACCGCTTGGCAGAATCTCTTCATGGCCCAGCAGATGGCTTACGCGGGCAGGGTGGAAGAGTCCGTCCAGAGGCTGAATTCAATAGAAACCGATTTTGCAAAAACCTCGGCTCCTCCTTTTGCCGCGTTTACAAAAGGAGATTTGTATTTCAAACAAGGAAAATTAAAGGAAGCGATTGAAGAGTATCAGAAAATAGCAAATAACCCCAAATATCCGGAACTGGCGCCGTTTGCTCTTTACAACGCGGGAAGAGCCAAACAAGCTCTTGGAGACGCGAATTCAGCCGCGGCTGTTTACCGGCAGTTGCTTGAAAAATATCCGGAGCATTTTTTCGCTCCTGAAGCGCATTTCCTGCTTGCCGGAATTCTGGAAAAGACAAATCCCGAAGAAGCGAAAAAAGTTTATGAAAAAATAGCGCTGCTCTATCCGGAGAACGTGTGGTCCGCGTCTGCCCAGCAGAAACTGGCCCCTCCAGTTGAACGAGCGGCTGCTACTTCGGCGCCTGCCGACAGGGGCAAGCCGGCCCCAGACAGGCCTGAAATAATCCCGCCGCCCAAGACGCCATAATTGACATAAAAAAAAAGTCTGTCATAATTTTTTTAAAATGTCAGTATTGCGTTTTTTAGAAATGTCATGGTTAAAATGCTAAAACCTCTTTTCCTGATAAGGATAGGAGGCAAAAATGGAGGAGTATTTAACCATGAGCAATCGGGAAATAGACAGGCT
>JACQWV010000068.1 GCA_016209085.1 Elusimicrobiota bacterium | reverse complement strand
TATGGACTTCCGAAGAAGCCCCAGGTGTCGAAAGATGCCGGCTGGCTCAGGGACCTCTTTGATTCTGTTGATACGGCCAGCGTGGATGTCGCTTCTACCCTGGACTGGATTGCGGGCTATATAGAGAAAAAGACGCCGGGAACAAAGGTTTAACATGAGTTTTTTTGTAATACTAAAAATTATCATTCCTTGATAGGATGGAAAAGGGTCTTGCCATCTTTTTTGTAATTTGCAATTATCTTCTGTCCATGGGGTGAAGTGAGCCAGCCAATGAGCGCCATCGCCAAAACATAATTTGTGTGAGGATGTTTGTAGGGATTTACCGCAATAACGCTGTATGGATTATATAATTCCTTATCGCCCTCGCAAAAAATTACCAGTTTTATTTTTTGCCTCATAAAAAGATAGGTTCCCCTGTCAGTGAGGCAATAACCATTTTTTTCATCAGCGATAATCAGGGTTTGTCCCATACCTTGACCAGTTTCAAGATACCAACGACCTGCTGGCGTAATTCCTGCATTTTTCCATAAATTTACTTCTTTTTTATGGGTACCGGATTCATCACCGCGTGATATGAATGTTACCTTTTTTTGGGCAATGTTCTGAAATGCTTTAATTGTATTTTTGCCTTTTATTTGTGCAGGGTCATTTGCTGGGCCAATAATAATAAAATCATTCCAGGCTATTGTATGACGTTCTATTCCAAAGCCAGCGCTTACAAATTCCAATTCCGCATCCGGGGCATGAACAAGAACAACATCAACATCACCGCGCTCAGCAATCTTCAGCGCCTGTCCAGTACCCACGGCAATAACATCCACTTTGATATTGAACATTTTTTCAAAAGGAGGCAGGAGAACATTTAATAAACCTGAATTGTCAATGCTTGTCGTTGTTGCAAGTTTTAGTCCGCCTGAGTTTGCGGTTGTAGTCAAAAGAATTAATAAAAGAAGATTATTAAGCATTGTTTTTTTTATCAGTTTCCCAACCTATTATTTTGCCGCTTACAACTTTTAGGGCATGTGGGAGAACAGGTAGGATAATTTCCAGACATTCCTTAACTCCTTTTGGATTACCGGGTAAATTTATTATTAGACTCCTCTTACGTATTCCGGCAATAGCTCGTGAAAGAATTGATTTTGGTGAATTCTTAAAAGTCGCCATACGCATTGCCTCAGGAATACCGGGAACCTTTCTTTCAATTACTTTTTGTGTTGCCTCCGGGGTAAAATCAGTTGGACTGAATCCCGTGCCACCTGTGGTCAAGATGAGGTTTAGATTAAGTTCATCAACAAATTTCTCAATTTCCTTTATTATCAATTTTTCATCATCGGGAACAATTGATTGTGCAGAGACTTCGCCGGACATCTGGTTTATTAAATCAATAATGATTTGGTCGCTCTTGCTTTTTTTTCTACCCTGGGCAACGCTTGTGGAAACAGTTATTATTCCAACCTTGAACATTCTTTCCTTGTATTGTTTTTTGGGTATCAACTTATAAACTTATCACCTTATCATCTTATCAACTTTTTATTATAGTAATCTCATCATCTACTTTTATTCTATCTCCTCTTAACACTGTGGCAAATATGCCTTGTTTTGGCATTATACAATAACCAACCTTATAAAATATCGCGCAAGGCTTAGGACAGACCTTACCAATCTGGCTCACCTTGAGAATAACTTCATCGCCAATTTTTAATTTTGTCCCGATAGGAAGCGATTCAAGTTTAATACTTTTGGTTGTAATATTCTCCCCAAAGTCACCAGATCCCACATTCAATCCCCTTTTCTTCATTTCTTCAATACTTTCTATTGCCAAAAGACTTACCTGACGATGCCAGTTTCCGGCATGGGCATCGGACTTAAGACCAAAGCCTTCAATGACCTCAACCGAGCCAACATTTTTTTTACTCGTTCCCTTATTTTCACTTATACAAACTGCAACTACTTTTCCCATCAAAATAACCTCACCTTTACTTTTTCACCCTTTTCTATTACTTCAGTATTTTCATCTATTTCAATAAAGCCACTGGCACAAGTTATGCTCGTTATTGCGCTTGATCCCTTCATTATGGGCTCAGCATAAATTTTGTTTTCTTTTTGAATAATCTTTACCGGCAGGAATTCATATCTACCAATTGTTGACGCGACCTTTCTTGTAAGAACCGCCTCAATATAGCGCCCAGAAATTTCATAACAACAGCCAGACATTTTTCTCAATACGGGTAAAATAAAAATATAGAAATTGGAGAGACAGGACATAGGATGACCTGGCAACCCAATTACCAATTTGTTCTTGACTTTAGCAATGATAGTTGGCTTACCCGGTTTCACGGCAATACCGTGAATTAAAATTTTACCTAATTCATTCAATACCTCAATTATCAGGTCACTGGCGCCTAAAGAGGAACCGCCAGATAGTAAGACAATATCGGATTTTTTAATGCCCTCTATTATTCTATTTTTTATTATTTCAAACTCATCAGACACAAAACCAAAATCTATTACCTCGCAATTATTTTCTTTTAGACCTGCTGAAAGGGTTTGTGAATTAACATCATAAACCTTTCCTTTTTCAAGTTTTTCTCCCTGCTTTATGATTTCACTACCTGTTGCCAAAACCGCCACCTTAGGTTTTTGAAAAACCTTGACATAGGAAATTCCCACTGCAGCCAGGACACCGATATGTCTTGGAGAAATAGTGGTTCCCCTATTTAGGATTTTTTCACCCTTTTTGACATCAGCGCCAATCTTAATAACATTTTCTACAGGGGCAACTGATTTATAGATGGTGATGTGATTATTGGTTCGCTCCGTATACTCAACCATTAACACTGCATCAACTCCATCAGGTAAAGGCGCGCCAGTAGCAATTTCCACGCATTCACCTGAAATAATTTTTTGCTCAAAGACTTGGCCTGGTAAGACAGAACCAATTAGTCTCAAAGTTTTTGGTAAAGCGTTTGATGTCCCAAAAGTATCTTGAGATATCACTGCATAGCCGTCCATTGCTGATTTGTCAAAATGGGGCACATCAATTAGAGCAATTACATCTTCTGCTAAAATACGACCCAGCGCATCTTCTAATTTTACCGGTTCCATTTCTTTGATACTTGTATTTGCCAGTAATATTTTTATTGCCTCATTTAATGAGGTTAATTTGCCAAATCCTGATTTAACCATACTTCCTCTTTTTGACGACAACAATATCAGTGATTTTTGTAGAGGGATACTGGCCTTCACTATCTTTTTCAAGATACTTGACCATATCCCAGATTGTAAAGAGCGCGGCACAGATCCCGACGATTGCTTCCATTTCTACGCCAGTTTTTGCCTCTGCCTTTACTGTTATTTTTGTCTCAATATATTTTTCTTTAATTTCAAAACTAACATCAATGGAATCTAAATTAATTTGATGGCATAAAGGAATAAGATGGCTTGTCTCTTTTATCGCATTAATTGCCGCAATCTGAGCAACGGTAAAAGGGTCTCCCTTTTTGATATTACCAGATTTTATTTGTTCAATTGTAGTTTCTTTTAGAATTATGCGTCCTTTGGCAATCGCCTCACGCATTATTGGTTTCTTATCTGATATATCAACCATTTTAACCATTATATACCCCCCCTTTTCTTAATTGCTTCTATTATGGAACTTTTGCCATTGAAAATTATAGTATCTTCACGCATGAAACAGGGTTTTATCCTGCCATCCGATGTTACCCTAATTTTACTGCATTTCTTACAGAATATTTTATATGATGGGCTAACAATTTCCACGATTCCGCCGGAAATATAATACTGTTTACGTTCTTGCAATTCTCTAACTTGAATCCTGTCTGCCTTTTCCTTAAGTTCCTCTTCAATAGTCTTTAAAGGGAAATAGTATTTTTCATAATCAAAATTGTTATTACCAATAAGTTCAATCAATTGCAAGATAAGATTATGCTTACTTGCGAATTTAATCATCTCACCGACCTCATGATGATTTATGTCTTTGAGAATAACCATATTCAACTTTATTGGATTAAGGCCGGCATTTTTTGCTGCGATTATGCCGAGCAGTGCATGTGAGATATTCTTCTTTGTGATACTTGAAGAGATTGAGTCACAACCGATATTAACCCGATTAAGTCCAGCCTTTTTTAATGGTTTGGCAAGATCTTTTAACAGTAAACCATTTGTTGTAAGACTAATGTCTTTAAAAACCTTGAGATTTGCTAAATGATAAACAATCTGGACAATATCCTCTCTTAAAAGCGGTTCACCACCGGTAATTTTCACATATTTAATCCCGATCTTGGCCATTGCCTTTGCAATTTCAATAATTTTTCCGAGGGTCATGTCTTTACCACTGTTCTTCTCGCCTTCATGATGACAATAAAAACAATCAAGATTACAACGCTGGGTAATGCTAATCCTAAGATGGGTCAATTTCCTTCCTAAATTATCAAACATAACTAACCTTTCCATTTTTTATCGTAATAAAAACATCGGCAAGACGATGTGTCTGGTCTTTATCCTGTGTTGTCATAATGATTGTTTTTTTTGTTTCCTTGAGTAGATTTTCTACAAGTTGAATATTGAAAGGGTCAAGGTCCGAGTAGGGTTCATCCAATAAGAGCATATCAGGGTCAATGACAAGCGCACGAGCAATGGCAACCTTGTGCATTTCACCTTGAGAAAGTTGTATTCCATTCTGATTTGTGAATTTTTCTAAGCCTAACTTTTTTAAAACTACTGACACTTTATCGTCTATTTCTTTTTTGGCTACACTGCGGATTTTAAGGCCATAGGCTATGTTATTAAATACAGTGGTATTAAAAATATAGGGTGATTGCAGAACCAGTGTTATTTTTCTTCTTAGCATTCCATTATCTACCTCTTTATTTTTGTAGTAAATCTTGCCATGGTCAATCTTTTCTATGTCGGCTAATATACTAAGTAAGGTTGTTTTACCGGAGCCATTAGGACCTAAAATAATATGCAGCTTATTTGCTTCAAATTCCAAATAAGGAATGTCAAGGACGAATGTGTGGTTGTAAGATTTCTTTAAATTCTCCAATTTTATAATTGGGTCCTTCATTATTTTCCCCTTTGTAAAAATTGTAGTAGAATACTAATCAAACAGGCAACTAAAAGGAGAATCAAACCCAGTGCAATACCAAGAGCAAACTCACCTTTGGCGGTTGCAAAGGCAATGCTGGTTGTGATATTTCTCGTATAACCGCGAATATTTCCTCCTAACATCATACTTACGCCTACCTCGCCAAATGCCCTGCCAAATCCGGCGATGACCGCGGCCACAAATAATTGTTTGTATTCAAAAAATGCCGTCAATGAGGATTGAAGGTAATTTGCGCCGAGGGTGAGGCAGGTTTTGAATACCTTTTTGTCTATTGCCTGGACAGCTGAAATTGTTAAAGCAGTAATGAGTGGAAAAATCAAAATAGTTTGACCAATAATCATCGCCTGAGGGGTATAAAGAAGACCTAATGAACCCAATGGACCGTTGCGACTGAACATTCCATAGGCGAATAAGCCCATAAGAACTGTTGGCAATGAATAGAGTGTATTAAAAATAACGATTATAACCCTTTTACCGTAGAAATTATTTAATCCAATTATGAAACCGAGTGGAACGCCAATTATTGCCGCAAATAGGGTAGAGAGTGTCGTAACCCTTAGCGATAGAAATACAGCGCTATATACATCTCTATTAAATGAAAAGAGTAAATTTAATGCAGATTTAATTCCCTCAATGAAAAATCCCATTTTTGAATTTAGATAGGTCCTCTCTGGTGTTGATATTTGTAAAAGAACGTATCTGAGGGTCAAATTTTTTTATCTCCTCAGGCGATATATATCGGACATTCAGGCAAGGAAGAAGAGACTTAAGATTCAGTTCATTTTTCTTTAGATGATTATCAATTGTTGCCAAACAGTTGTGGGTATAGAAACCATAAAGCATTTCAAAATGCCCACAAGCGGATTCGGGTATAACAATATCATAATGCCCTCTTCTATCTGCCATATATTGAATTAATGATTTATTCAAAAATGGCATATCACAGGCAACGACAAATGCCGATGGGTATTCGGATGATAAAAGGCCAGCATACAATCCAGCCATTGGCCCCTTATCAGCAACTTTGTCTTGCAAAACTTTAACCCCAAATCCGAACAGAGAAATCATTCGGGAATAATTCTTTTTATTTGTGACAATGATAATCTTATCAAAAATTTCTTTAAGTTTATTTATAACAATCTCAATCAGATAAACTTTCCCCAACCTAAGAAACGGCTTGTTAATTTGCATCCTCTGACTTTTACCGCCAGCAAGGATGATTGCGGATGCGTCAATCATTTCTATTTTATCCTCTCTTCGCCGCTATAAATATTCATCCTGTTTCCTCTAATAAAACCAATAAGGGTGATATTCAATTCTCGGGCAAATTTGACTGCCTGATTGGTTGGCGCGCTACCTGAGGCTATCAAAGGTATTTTACATCTATTTGTTTTAAGTAAAATTTCTGATGAGATTCTACCACTCGTAAGAATAATTTTATCTTCAAAATTTATGTCCGCTAAAATTGCCGCGCCGATTATTTTATCTATGGCATTATGCCGGCCGATATCGTCCTTCAAAATTATAATTTTTTCTTGGTTGCATAATGCCGCGCTATGAACAGCGCCAGTTTTTTTAAACTCATCAGAGCTTCTTTGAAATTCCTTCAACAGGGAAATAATCTCTTCGCCTTTTATTGTCAATGTCAAGGGAATCCTCATTCGTTGGATTAGGTCAAGCGGATTATAATAGATTACCCCCTTTCCACAACCTGATGTATAGAGCCTTTTGAAAAATAATTTCTCAGTAATGTTTTCATTAACAACATCAACATTTGCGCGCCATCTTTCCTGGTTAATTATTAAATTCTTCACATCGGTTTTTCCCTTTATAAAACCTGATGTAAAAAGAAAACCAAATACTAATTCTTTCAAATCCATAGGACTGCACAAAAGGGTTACCAATTCTTTTTCATTAAGGTTAATTGTCAGCGGAATTTCTTCGGTTATCCAATCATTCTTTTTAATTTTCCGTTGATCTCTGAATATAATTATTTCAAAATTTTTCATTAAAAATTTCCTTAAATTTTTTGTCAGCAAACTGTTTTATTACTTCATTCAACTTCTCAAATTTCTTCATTATATATTTTGCCTGAGGCGTAAGATGTGAACCGCCGCCATCTTTGCCGCCTCTTCTTCTATCAATAAGTCTTACCACCAGATTTTTTTCAATAATATTAATATAACTCCAGGCGTGCCGAAACGACATATGCAGGTTTGCCGCAGCCTGATTAATAGAATTAGTTCGCTCAATTTCTTTTAGAATACGGAATCTTCCTTCACCGAAGATTAATTTGCCATTTTTTTCCAGCCATATTTTGGTTTTAAGTTTAATCATACCATTATGCTAAAATAGCATATCGTAGGGTATAAAATTTCCCTCTCCCTTTTTGGGAGAGGGAAATTTAGCTAACTAAAATGCTACCTGTGCTTGTAAAACTACTTCATCATCTTTGGGGTCACTTGAACCTGATGGCACCTCATTTATCTTCTTAATATAGTTTAAGTAGAACATTACATTGGTGCCGTCAAGATAATAGTTTAATCCGCCGGTAATCCAGGTTAATCCATCATCCTTCGCGTCAACATTTGGGTCATAACCATCATAGCGAGAGAGAATCTCAATTTTTGGAGTAACCTTCAATCCAGCCTGTGCATAATATCCCATACTGTCAGCGGCATTCTCATTACTTGCCTTTAAATATTCGCCTCTTAATGTAAGAACCTTACTCTCTTGAGAAAGTTTCTTTTCAAAAGAAGCTCCGCCACCAACTCTATTTTGGGCTAAAATTCCCGTTCTAGTTGCAAAAGCATTACCCATCCAGGCATAACCAAATACCTGAAGACCATCAATTGGTTTAGCTGTTACCCTTCCAAATAAGTCTTTCGCATTGTTAGTATCATTCATGTTGTTCGCCGGATAACCATTGAATACGCCAACATTCAAATCAAAACGATCAAGAGTCGTTGTGGTCTGGATACCTACCTGCCGCCACACTGCATATTGTGTTGTTATCAAAGGATAATTGACTAAGTCTAATTTTGCCGTGGACATAGGCATATAGTAGGTAAAATTAGGTAGAAATCGACCCACGGCAATTTCAGTTTTGGGAAGGTAAAAGAACTGCAACTTTGTATCAAGAAGAGATGGTGCGCCAACCACCTCAGTCTGAACAAAATACTTTACCTTATCAGGAATGATTGAGCCAGACAGAAGGAAGCGTGCCCGTTTCATTCCAAATGATGTATGTATAGAAGTAGCCTCTGTGTAAGAGAGCGTGGTCTGGAAAATTCCGCCTAATTTTAATGTTCCTTTACCTACCTCTATGGGTTCAGCCTTTGCTAACACAGGTATAGATAATAATCCTATGAATATTATGGTTATTCCTTTTTTCATTATTTTGCCTCCTATTTGTTTTGGAAACAGCCCACACAAAAATTATAACAAAATTCGCCGAAAACGGATATGACTAAATGCATGAGACAAATTGATTTTTATTAAGTCTATGTAAGGCAGATTCGGGGACGGCGGGTATCAGACGGACAATGCTTGAGCGGGCGCCCATAAGCCGGGGAATTGAAGGCGTAAAGTTTAGGATGCAGGATTTACAGGCGGCGTTCTTAATCCTAACGCCGGGAGACCTGCTCCAGCCTGGGCTTGTCTTTAACCGTAACGTCCCGGCCTGAAACGGCTATCCAGCCTTTCTTACGGAATTCGGCCAGCAGGCGGCACAGCACCTCGGGCGCAGTGCCGAGGATCTTGGCCAAATCACCCCTGCTCTCCGGTAATTTTATATCGCAGGAGGCAGGCGGATTGCGATTGGTCTTTGCCGTTGCACCCGCGCGGTTATTGGCGGCGTCAGTTTTCTCCACAATATACTTGGCCAGCCTTCCCCTTACGGTTTTAAAACCAAAGTCCAGCATCTGCTCCTCGGCATGGCCCAGCTCAGTAGCCAGGCGGCGCACGATGGCGCGGCATACCTGCGGTATTTCAAGGAAAAGTTTTTCAAAATAAGCCCCGTCTATAAAACAGATGCGGCAGTCTTCCAGCGCCTCGCCGGTGCCCATGTAGGATTCTCCGGCCAGGAAAGAGCGGTCCCCCAGCAGGGCGGGCGCCTCTATAATGCGGGGTATGCCGGAATGAAGGCCGGAGCCGGTCTTTACTATCTTAACCCTGCCTCTGCACATGAAATACATCCCGAAAGGGCGGTTGCCTTGGTAGAAAATGATATTGCCCTTGCGGTAATCGTTGCTTATGCGCTTCTTATAGAACACATTCCACACGCTATCAGGCACTCCTGAGAATATCGGCATTTTCACCATGGGACACAGGCGCTTCGCCGTTTCAAAAGACTCGCACTTGCATTTCGGACATATTACTTTCATAGCAGTTCTCCCTCTGTCTCATCATCCGTAAGGTAGCAGGCGGGGTCGGCTTCCCACATGTCGCCGGTGGCCCGCAGGGCGCGCACGCGGACCTTCTGTTTGTAGATTGCCTGACTGCTGTTTCCCCTTCAATCCCGCACTAGCGGGATTGAAGGGGAAAGTTAAGGAGGCAATCGGTTTATTTATGCGCAGCTCAGCGCCATTTTAAAAGATAATTATATTTGCATAAAAATGTTATAACATAAAAATATTAGGTTGCAATAAAGATATTCTAATACCTATATAAGTTTTGCTTATTCCTGCGCCGACAATCGGAAAATCCAAATGCGATTTGCTATTATATATACTTTTATATGAACAGGTTCTATTTTCTTCTTAAAAACAGGTTCTCAGGCAGGGCGGGGCTGGCCGGAGCAGGGCGGCATTGTCCGCAATCGGTGCCGCGAGCTCTGCGAGCGGCCGCGTACCTCGTTCTTTTTGCAGTCATCTCCGCGTCCCTGTTAATTTTTTTCAAGGCGCGCAAACCTGTTTTCAGGTTTTTTGAAATTGAAAAGAGCGTGGTCATATCCACCGGCGCGTTCGCTTCAAGTCTCTATGACGTCCTGGACTCTTATGCGGCCGACGAACTGGATAAATACCGGATTGCCGAACTGTTTTTAGAATCTATTGATTTAAGAAGCCTTAAAGATACGGACGAATACGCGATTATCGCGTCTACAGGCGGGATATTAAAACACATAAAAATCAGGAGAAATTTAAAAGATTATACGGTTTCCAGGACAGACGAGGGAGGTTTTTCCTTTTCTGAGAGAGATGTGCCGGTAAGCGGTAAAATTCTGAAAATAAACGGAACAGTATCCGCTTCCCTGTGGGATTCAATGATTCCTGAATCAGTCCCCCCGGAGCTTGTGCTGGAATTTGCGGATGTCTTTTCATGGTCCATAGATTTCCTTACCGAGGTCAGGGACGGAGACGCGTACAGGATGATTTATGAAGTTTCCAAAACCGACAAGGGTAAAGAAATTTCCAGGCGGATTCTCTACGCTGTTTATGACGGAAAAGAAACCGGGAAAAAAACCGCGGTTTTTTTTAAGAAAGGTTATTACGACGAAACAGGCGAATCCCTGAGAAGCTTTTTTCTGCGGGCTCCTCTCCAATACAGGCGCATATCTTCTGGTTTTTCATACAAGAGACGGCACCCGATTCTTAAATATGTAAGGCCTCACTTAGGCATAGACTACGCGGCTCCGTCAGGAACCCCTGTTTCGGCGGTTGCCGCAGGGGTCGTGACTTATGTCGGCTGGAAGGGAGGGTACGGAAGATATGTTGAAATAAGGCACCCGATGGGTTACGCCACATCGTACGGACACCTCAGCAGGTATGGAAAAGGGTTGAAAAAAGGCCGGAAATTAGAGCAGGGCGATGTGGTGGGTTATGTCGGAGCGACCGGCATTGCAACCGGGCCGCATCTGGATTTCAGGATAAAGAAAAGCGGGAAATTCGTGAATTTTCTCAAACTAAAGCGTTTTTCAAGCAAGAAACTTAACAGGCAGGAACTTGAAAATTTTAAAAAAATTGCGGAAAAATATCTGGAATTTTAACCTTTTATCGCTTCTTCAATGGTTTTTATTATGGCGGGTTCAAACGAGTTGTGGTATCCTGCCCACATGTTGACTATTTCATGGCTTTTGTTAAGGACAAATAGGTAAGGAACTCCCCTGGCTCCGTATCTGGCTGAGGTCTCCCCCCCTTTGTACGCTATTGGAAAGGTCAGTTTATAATAATTTGCAAAAGCTTCGGCAGGTTCTTTTTCGTCTTCAATCGCTATTCCTATCGTCTGAAAAGATTTGTCTTTATAGGTTTTGTGCATCTTTTCAATAAACGGAGCCGCCTGCCTGCAAAAAGGACAGTACTCCGCAAAAAATACGACCATGACCGGTTTCCCCGCATAGTCGGCAAGATCTATTATGCCGCCGGTTCTGTCCGGGAGAGTAAAATGCGTGGCCTTTTTTACGTATGAAGTTTTGCCGGATTCCTGTTGTGCGGTCTGCGTCTGGTTAGTTTGTTCTCCTGATTTGTCTTTTTTATTGCAACCGTAAACCGCGGCGATTAATATACTGCAGATGGTTAAGTTTAAAACTTTTTTCATTTATGTCTCCAGAATGATTATGTGTAACAGTTTAGTCAGACTAAAAACCGATTTTATTTGTAGGGGTTTCCTGCCTGCAGTCAGGCAGGGATTTATCAAACCCGCATTATCGGGTCGCATAAATGCGACCCCTACAAATAACAACTAATTTTAAAGAAACTATTACGGTTATGTAAACTTGAGACCTGAGACTTGTAACTTGAGACTATTCTATCTTTTTTATCAGCATGTCCAAAGCAAAATCAGCGCTGAGGCGTTTGATTGTTGAGCGGCTTCCCCTGAAAATCTTTTTAAAACATGCCGCGCCGTCCGGCCCTGCAACAGCAAAATAGACAAGTCCGACCGGCTTTTTATCTGTTCCTCCTGAGGGGCCGGCAATGCCTGTAACGGAAATTGAATAATCCGCTGCAAAAAGTTTCCTGGCTCCCCGGGCCATCTCTATCGCGCACTGCTTTGAAACCGCGCCGTATTTTTGCAGGGTTTTCTTCCTCACTCCGAGAATTCCTGTCTTTAACCCGTTTGAGTAAGCCGTAATTCCGCCTTTGAAATAATCGGAACTCCCCGGAACCTGAGTTATGAGATGAGAGAGAAGTCCGCCGGTGCAGGATTCGGCCGTTGCCAGAGTCGCGTTCCGGATTTTAAGTCGTCGGCATAGCCTCCGACACCTGTGGCCCCTGAGGGGCTGTTCCGAAAGTTTGCCTGCCGCAACTGCTTTTGTCATAAAATTTAAATTTAAGGTATTATATATATATTCTGAAATGAAAATAAAATTTAAAAATATATCCGGCATCGCGTTGACACAAACAGGGGTAAGCAATATAATAAATCCTATGACTGATATAAATGAATTCGTTCTTTTGTTTCTTGTCGCGGGCGCTGTGTCCGCAACAGCGTCGGCCTTCGGGGCCCAGCCTCCGAAAGTCATGAAAAAACCGCATAAACTTGAAAAACACGGCCATGTCAGAATTGACGATTACTACTGGCTCAAGGAACGCGAAAATCCCGAGGCGATTCAATATCTCAAGGATGAAAACGCTTACACTGAAGCCGTAATGAAACACACGGAAAAATTTCAGGATGAACTTTTCAAGGAAATAAAATCCAGGATAAAAGAAGACGATTCCACCCCCCCGTTTAAAGACGGTCCTTATTATTACTACGCGCGGTACGAGACCGGCGGGGAATATCCCATCTACTGCAGGAAAAAAGGAAGCCTTGAGGCAAAAGAAGAAATTTTGCTGAATGTAAATGAGATGGCAAAAGGCCATGCCTTTTATCATGCCAGGTTGCCTGTCGCCAGCCCGGACCACAAGGTGATTGCTTTTGCGGTTGACGCGGTCGGCAGGAGGTTTTACACGATTTATTTCAAGGATCTTGAATCGGGAAAAATTCTTGACGAAAAAATACCGGACGTCGCCGGCAATATGGTCTGGGCGAACGACAATAAAACGGTTTTTTACACGAAACAGCATCCCGAAACCCTGCGCTGGGAAAAAATTTACAAGTATGTATTAGGTTCTGAAAAACACGAGGAAATGTATTTTGAAAAAGACGACACTTTCAGCGTGAGCCTTGCAAAGACAAGGACGAACAAATACATTTTAATGCCCGTAAATTCCACGCTGACCACCGAATACAGGTATTTAAAAGCGGACGAGCCGGAATCCGGGTTTAAAATATTCCATCCCAGACAGCACGGGCTTGAATATTACCTTGAACACGGCGGAGACGTTTTTTACGTGATGAACAATGAGAACGCCAAAAACTTCAAGATTTCAGTCGCTGAGGAAGACAAAACCGGCAAAGCCGTCTGGAAGGATTACATCGCGCACAGAGACGACGTGCTGATAGAAGACGTTGACGCGTTCAGAGACTGGCTTGTCGTTTCAGAGAGAAAAGACGGCCTCCAGATGATAAGGGTGATAAACAGGAAAACAGAAGAAGAACATTATCTTGAGTTCCGCGACCCGGCCTATCTCGTCTATGCGGGAACTAACGAGGAATATGAAACCGACTGGCTCAGGTTCAATTATGAATCTTTGACCACGCCGGACAGCGTTTATGATTACAACATGAAAACAAAAGAGAAAAATCTCGTCAAAAGACAGGAAGTGCTCGGAGATTTTAATCCCGACAACTATGTCTCGGAGCGGCTCTGGTCTCCTGCGCGGGACGGCAAAAAAATACCCGTTTCAATAGTGTACAGAAAAGAATTCAGAAAAGACGGCTCTCCCATGCGCATGCACATAACTTCCTACGGCTCTTACGGCGCAAGCTCGGATCCTTATTTCAGTTCGGTCCGGCTTTCCCTTCTGGACAGGGGGTTCGTCTGCGCCATACCGCACATAAGAGGCGGCTCCGAACTGGGAAGGCAGTGGTATGAAGACGGGAGGCAAAAACAGAAGAAAAACACTTTTTACGATTTTATAGATGCCACAAAATTTCTGGTAGACAAGAAATACGCTCTGTCCGGTCATGTTTACGCCGAGGGCGGTTCGGCAGGCGGGCTTTTAATGGGAGCAGTCTCCAATCTGGCGCCCCAACTCTACAACGGCATAATAGCGGAAGTGCCCTTCGTTGACGTCGTGAACACCATGCTTGACCCCGACATTCCGCTTACCACCTCGGAATACGACGAATGGGGGGACCCGAATAAAAAAGACGACTACGAATACATGCTTTCATATTCGCCTTACGACAACGTGGAAAAAAAGGCTTATCCGAACATGCTGATTACTGCGGGTCTGCATGATTCGCAGGTCCAGTACTGGGAGCCTGCGAAATGGACGGCTAAATTGCGCGATTTAAAAACCGGCGATAACAAAATAATTCTTAAGACGGACATGGAAGTGGGGCATTCGGGAAAAACGGGAAGATTTGAATCTCTGAAACTCATTGCCTTTGAATACGCCTTTATATTCAATCTTGAAGGAATCAGCAAGTAACTATTTGTAGTACTTGTCCGGGTTGTAAATAAAATAAAAATCAAAAGGCTCCAGCCGCGGCAAAACTGCGTATCTCTCGCCTTTTTCATTGAGCTTTTCCTCCAGATCAAGCCTTAAGGGTTTGGAGGGATATGGATTGTCGTAATCGGGATTTTTTACAAAGCCGGTTTCTTCTATCCTGTCCACCACCGTCGTAGCCCATTTGTAATCCACAGCCTTGTCCCCGAATTCTTCCCAGTCCCCGTCAGAGTTTTTTTCGTACATCTTTTTGCGGAAACTTTCTTTGTCCATCCCCAGTTTTTTTGAGACCGGGTCCATGAGTCTTCGTTCCCATTCGCGCGCAAGTTCCAGCTGTTCTTTCATCTGCGTCATGTTGCCCCAGTTTATGGTTGACATCTGGTGATGCAGAAGAACGGCATTGGGATACACGTAAGATTTGTCCGCAAGAGTGGTTATTATCGCAGCCATGCTCGCTGCAAAGGATTTCACTACCACGTGCACCGGCGCTTTGCTCGCCTGCATGGCTTTCACTATGCGGTAGCCCGACATTACGGAGCCGCCCGGAGAATAATCTATCACCATGAAAATCGGGGCAGTGCTGATGTTGTTGAAATAGTGAATCCGCTCGGTCACATAATCCGCTGTTTCCCTTAAAATCGGCCCGTTGAGGGAAACGCGGCGGTCGCTTATGACAAGCTGGCCGCTCTGAAACGGCTTGTCCAGATAGAAGGGTTCCGTGTTGGATTCTTTTTTCCATTCCTCTTTCTTTGTGCGTAAAACAAGGTCGCTGTTGAGTTTGTCCATTCTGGCGTCCAGTTCCGCCTTTTCATACTTCAGCCTGCGTTCCTTTAGTTCCATTCTTTTCAGTTCAATATCCATCTCGGCTTTTTCTCTTGCTAGTGCCAAGTCTTCTTGCTTGTTCTTTTCCATCTTAAGTTCGTTCTCAAGTTTCAGTTTTTCTATCTGTTTGCTTATTTCCAGCAAAGCCTTTCTGTTTATTTCAGCAGCCAGCCTGTTTTCAATGCTTATCTTTGCAAGCTCTTCGTTCTGCGCCGCTGTCATGACCTTCAGTTTTTCCTCGGCCAGTTTGTTCTGGGTGGAGAATTTTTCAATTTCGGCTTTAATCTGGCGCAGTTCTGCCTGCTGTTTTTCTGTCGAGAGCTTGTTTTCCGCGCCCAGGCGGTTCAGTTCAATCTCAAGTTCAGCCAGTTTGTTTTTCTGTTTCTGCAGAATCAGTTCATACTCGGCTTTTAGTTCTTCTTTTTCATTGTTCAGCTGTTGTGCTTTTGTAGCGGGCTTTGCAGGTTCGGTTTGTTTGGCCTGTTCCTGGGCAAAAGCCGCGGTCCCGGACAGACACAGCGTCATGGAAAGGATAAAGATTTTCATATAAAAAATCTCCGCGTATAAAATGTATTTATATTACTGAGTTTTGGGATTGTCCTCGTCGCCGTTCACGTGCGTAAGAGCGGTGTAACTCCCCTCTGCGGCGTTGATTCTGTCAAGAATCGTCTGCCATGAAGGCCGCTGTCCGGTCGCTATGGTGGCGAGAAAAGTCACGTCAACTTTGGAACCGGTTGAAAACGAGGCGCCGATTCCGGTTGTTATGATGTCAAGATTCTTCGTCCCCCCGGGATCAGAAGAAGTGCGTTTCATTTGGAAATACGCGCTGTTGTAATAAGCGTAGGTTGAACATCCGTTGAAATAGAATATCTGGTACTTGTTTTTAGGGAGAGTGAGCTGTTCTCCCGTGTCATAGGCTAACCGGTCCGGGTGAAGATGTCCGCCTAATCCCGAATGCCCGTCATAAAGGAAAATGTCGGAGGTTTTCATTCCATTGACCGCCAGCTTGGCAAATTCAGCATTGTTGGGATTGACCAGATACATGTCAATGACCGAGCGTTTGGCAGGCGTCCGCATTGAAAGCCTCTTGTGCCGCGCTTCGTTGAGAGTCACTTCAAATCCTCCTGCCTGCAGACCTTCAAACGAATTCAGGAAAGTCTGCCTGCCCAGGTCGCCGCTGTTGAAATTCTCGTCCACGCCGACCAGATAGGTAATCTGGAGGACGTCGCCGTTTCCGTTATTCCCGTAGAGCTTCTGGTATTCTGGGTAAGTGTGACGCGTTACGTCAAGCATCTGCAAATCGCTCTGGACAGTCACCAGGTCGTCTTCCTTTATGGGACAGCCTCTCTGGTACGGATTCCAGAAATACCAGAAATCGTCTTCGCTGTTGTAGTGGGCATCCGTGCAGCGGTTTGTGCTGGAGCCGGACGTAAAACCTTTCTGGTATATAGTGGCCGGGTCTTTCGGCAGGACAAAAGCTATGCGCTTTGAACCTGCGTTGTTAAACAGGCTTCTGGCAAAAACCGCGTAATCTTCGTATGAATAAGTAACCTTTGCGTACCGGCCGGGAGACTCTTCCACGGAGAGGTATTTGAATTTATAATCGCCTGAAGGTATGCCTGGAGTATTTACGAATTGGGGATGCATCGTGAAGGCTCCGTACATGTGCTGGAGTTGAAGGCGGACTAAATCTGAAATTTTCTGAAGTTGCGTCTTATCATAAAGAATGCGGTAAACAGAGCCTGTGTAGCCGGAGGGAATTTTGTAGAGCATGTATGTCGTGAAGGTCATGTATGCCTTGCGCGAATCTTTTCCGTACCACTTCGGGTCCACGGATTGAGCCGCATTTGCAGCTGCCGGAACAGGGCGGCATTGTCCGCAATCGGTGCCGCGAGCGCTGCGAGCGGCCGGTTCACCAAGAGTCGCGGGCGCATTTTTTTCTGAAACAGCCGGTTCAGAGACAATGGCCTCTGCCGCATCTTTCAGTTCCGAATTTTTTATGGTTAAGTCGTTAAAGTCTATGGCATGCGAAGCGCTGCATGCGCTTATTATAGTGATTGCCGCTAAAATTTTTTTCATATTATCTCCTCATTAAATTTTATCTGATTTCTGACATCTGATTTCTTACTTCTTTTATTATATTTAACCACAATAATAATGGGTCCCAATAGGTTCAAAAGACCTTTAATTTTCAAAAAAAGTTCCCACAAAATTTTGGGACCTTTGGAACATAACTTACGCTTAAGTGGGTCTACACATCGTGATATTAACTATTGATAATCTCTGTAGGGGTTGGATTTATCCAACCCGTCGGGCTTGATGAATCAAGCCCCTACATTCAGAAACTAATGTTACAATGCGATAGGCGGATTCTATTTAGATTTTGGAAAAATGAATTTGAGTTTCAATTTGTCTGGCGGCTTGCTGCTTTTTATCCGGGGGCAGAAACGAAGCGTCCAGAGCGCATCTGAGAGTATAGAGGAGGTCATCAAAAGAAAGTCCGGTTTTTTCAACAGCCAGCAAATATTCTTTGTTAAGATTCGTATCCAGTATTTCAGGGTCGTCCGCGCTTATGGAAACTTTCAACCCTGAATTGATGAAATTTTTCAAGGGATGCGTTTCAATAGACTCCACGGCGTGAGTCAGGTAATTGCTCCATGGATTAGTTTCAATCGTCACGCCGGAGCTTTTTACCAGTTCAGCCGTTTTTCCGGTTCTGTCATCCGCTATTTTTACGCCGTGTCCTATCCGTCTCGGCCCAAGTTCCTGAATGGTTTCAATCACCTGTGAAAAATGTCCTTCTTCTCCTGAATGCACTGTAAGAGGAATGCCTGCCTGGTGAAGTTTTTTCACCGCGTTTTTATATAAGGCAGACGGATAATTTTTTTCGTCGTCGGCAAAATCAAAACCGACAATCAGATTTTTGTTTTTTACCGCGAAATCAATGGTTTTTAAGACAGAATTCATTCCAAAAGAGCGGGAGGCAATGATTATTATGCCGCAGAAAAAAGAATGATTATTTTCAAATTTCTTTATGGTTGAGCCGATGACATCCAGAGACTTTTCCCAGTCTAAATCTTTGCCTTTAAGCATAAAATCCGGGCTGAACCGCAGTTCAAGGAGACTGATGTTTTCTTTATCATATGCGTGTTCAAGCGCTTCATAAGTTATGCGCTCTATTGCTTCATAAGAAGCAAAAGAGGCTTGAGCAATCTCAAACATTTTCAGAACTTCTGAAAGCGAATTCATCGGTTTGCGCAGTTTGTATATTTTCTCAAGCTCCATTTCGTCAAATGTGGGAAGTTTTAATTTGTGTTTTTTGGCAATGTCTATAACGGTCGGCACCCGCACGCATCCTTCCAGATGCCTGTGCAATTCAGCCTTGCGCATCCCCTTTATTCTGTCTTCGGTTTTTTTGTCAAGAGGCATAAATAGACAGGTCAAAATTATAGGTCTTTAAGAGCGGCAAGATATTCTTCTCTCGTAATACCGGCGCTGCGCAGATTATTTTTAATTATAAAGACCGGGATTTCGCGTTTATCAGGAATAATCAAAGGACGAATTGCTCCTTCCTTGCGCATGGCAATATGGTCGCCGGAACGGCGTTTTGAAACGACATAGCCGAATTTCTCAAAAATTTTAACCAGAGTTTTAGCAGATTGCGGAATCAGTCTTTCAGACATCAGACGCTCTTAGGCAGGTGGACGCGTACTTTGGCATTCAATAAATGGGGAGGAATCCATGCGTATTTAGGAGTATCCGCTCTGCGCCAGCCGAGTTCTAAAAGGACATCTTCCAATGTCCCCATGTCTTCCAGTTCTTCAAGGAATAATTTAAGAGCCTTTTCAAAATTTCGTTTGGCTTTAACTTCAGTTCTGCCGCAGGAAGATAAATCCAGAGCCGGAGAATAAACAACGTGGTTTTTCCCTTCTTTGAAAATATTAACGCCTATTTTAAATTCGTGTTTTTTCATAAATCTCAAATCCCTCTTTAATTACATTATTGTAGATTTTTTATAACCGTCAATCAAATTTTTTAACAGTTAATGAGTATTTAGAAACAGCCTGTCTATTCCGTGCTTTTCAAATTCCGCGCGGTATTTGTCTTCAAGAGAGTCTATTTCAGTCCATTTTTTCTCTCTTGGCATGCTGTCAAAATCTTCTTTTCTGTCTTTATATTTTTCCAGAAGTTCGTTTTTGGCCATATATTCTATCAATCGTTCCCAAAAAGTATTGTTGTCATATTCTTCAATTCTATCAGACATTAATTCGTCAAATTTGGCTGTCGGGAAATATTCTTTGAATTCCTCGGCATAATCAGCCAAATCCGAACAGCCTGCGGTTTGGGCGTGGGAAAATATTTTGCTTTCAACAACTTCATACTCTTTTTCCGGCTCGTCTTTTGCAGAGTTTATGACCCAGTTCCCAAGGTAAACCAGTTCCATCAGCCTCAAATATTCTTTTTCGTCAAACTTCAGTTTTATCATATTTTCTCCTGAAAATCCCTTTATTTAAAAAAAGGCAGCGTCTGCCTTTTTAACCTGATTTTTGCGATGTTTGTTTTTTCTTTATCCCTGAAAATTCAGGAATTAAATCACGACCCTGTTGTCATGGCGTTTTCTTTTAATATAATATCAAATAACCTTTAAAAGTAAGAACAAAATCTATGAATTTGCAGAAATTTAAAGAACGTCTGAGCAGCCTCAAGAAAAAAGGATACGTTCCATCTACCAGAAAAGGTCCGACAGGTGTAGGGCATACATTAGAGACGCATCTTGGGCTGAAAGAAAATAATGTTGCTTTACCTGATCTTATTGAAGCAGAAATTAAAGCACATCGCTCTGATAGTAACAACATGATAACTCTATTTACTTTTAATCGGAAAGTATGGCAATTGCCGCCTCTTGAGGCAGTCAAGAAATATGGAAGTTTGGATAAAAACGGACGAAAAGGTCTTTATTATACCATGTCACTAAAACCAAATAGCGCCGGATTGTTCTTACATATAACCAATCAAGACATATCCGTAAGACATATATCAGGGACCATAATAGCAACATGGTCATTAGAGAAATTGGCAGAGACATTTATTAGGAAAATGCCTGCATTAGTTCTGGTATCTGCTTTTGTTGAAGAACGTGGAGGTAAAGAGTGGTTTCATTTCTACCGTGCCCAATTATTGCGAGGAACTTCGCCTGCATTATTGGCAGATCAATTCAAAGCGGAAAATATTTTGGTTGACTTGCGTCTTCACGATAAGGGGACAATGGCGCGAAATCACGGAACTGGATTTAGAACCTATGAAAGCAAGTTGCCGTATCTGTTTAAGAAGATAATGGATATATAGCATTACTGAGGCAAACATAAATAATGTCCGCTTTGGCTGAGCCGATTTTTGAGCGAGACAAGGAACGAGGAGCGCGCATAACTTGGGTTATGTAAGCGACGAGTGACGCAATCTAAGCCGAAAAGCGGCCAGCCCCTTTCCACTACGGGAAAGGGGAGGCTCATATTTGGCCGCCTGCTGCGTTGCTCCTCATTCACATAGCCCACGCTATGCTCGTTCGTCGCGCCTTGCATCCAATCCAAATCTGAGCCTCCAAAGTAGGACATTATTTATGTTTGCCTCAGTAGCAAAGTATTGATTTATGAATCTGCTTATAACTTTCTCAATAGAATAATCCCCTCTTTGAGCATTGTAGAACCGGTTTTTCCCGCTTCATTTGTAGGACTATTTCTTAAAGGCATTCGTTTGTTGGGGATATTGCGATATAATATGCCTTGAGAAGTAAAACCGATTTTTTCGCCTAATTCACAAATAATTGCATCAGTCTTTAAGACCAGTTCTTTTACCGTGCGGTTGCCAACAATCAAGCAGAAGTATTTTTGAGGTTTCAATATTTTATGGGCTTGTTTTAATGCCTTCTCTAAATCAATATAAAAACTCAAGACATCCTTTGCCCGGTCTTTATCTTTTTCAGCAATAGTCTTGATACTATATTTGAGCGTATTTGATTGTTCTAATATTGAATCATTTATGTCAACGTTATTTTTACCACCCATCAATTCTTTATCAAGGTCTTTGATATTAGGCGGCAGTAAATCCAGCCATTGAGAGGATAATCTGGAAAATTGGCCATAAGCCACAGTAGTTCTGCTGTCGCCATAAGGCGGAGAGGTAATAATGAAATCTACTGAATTATAAGGAATGCCGTTATCTTTTGTGGCATCACCCGTAATAATGCGCGAATATGTCTGCGGCAGGACGTCGCGAATATATTCTTTCATTCCCAAAATGTTATTTTCACAAAGTTTAACGAATTCATTCAGCGTGTCTGTTTTGAATTTGTCTGATAATTTTTCCGGTGACCGGAATAATTTAAATTCGTTATGCCGCGTGAATGAAACAATTCTAACTACTTCGCTAAAAGGCAATAAGAAAAAGTTGCGAATATTTTCTTCGGAAATGTTCCAAATTGCCCCCCGCAGGCGCGCTAAATCCTTTATGGCATTTCTACTGAACCAGAAATCAATATTATAAAATTCAGGCGGTTCTATATCTTTATTTTGTTGATACTCATTGATGACGATTTTAAGTTTAGTTAGCAAAGTCTTGGGGTCAATGGGTGTGGTTTTAACGCGGGCAATTAAGACTGCTAATGGATTAAGTTCAATTCCAATAGAGTTGCGGTTTAAGAGACTGCTTTCTACCAATGTCGTGCCTGAGCCGCAAAATATATCACAGACTAAGTCACTGTTTTGAGAAAAAGCCAGAATAAGTTTACGGGCAACCTGTGGTATGAACATTGCGGGATAAGCATGAAAACCGTGCGTATAAGTTTTGGTGCGATAAGTCTTAAAATCCCATTCTTCTAACCAGTGTTTGGGATTGATTTCTTTATCGTAATACTGATGATGATTGTTTGAAGAATTTAATGAAACTATCTGTTCTAACCGGTCCAACTGTTGTAGAGTAGGCGTTTTTTGTGAAACTTCTGTATCCTTGAATAGAGCGTAAGTATCGCCGTTTTTTTCTCTTACCATCAAACTATTTTTATATCTGCTGGGATTTTGCGGAGCGGTAAAATCACGGCTTTTATTAAGATATGTTTGAATGGCGGAACTGGTAAAGCGACGTTGCCCTCCCGGCGTTCGGATAGAATGTATAAATCCTTTCTCCTCCATTCGATAAATGGTTTTGGTGCTTACGCCTAAAAATATGGCGGCTTGTTTTGTCGTTAACATTTGTTTTGATTTATGTTTGGTCAATGTCATAAATATCCTCTTGTTTTTATTATACAACATTAGACATCATTAGCCAAAATATCTCTGTTTATAACGGAAACAGTGTGCTCAGACAATAAGACAAAATTTGCCCTTTGGGTTTATTATTTGATAATATATATACTATAACTACAAGACCTCATGTTTAGCAGGTCTATTTTTTCATTTTCCGCCTCAGGCGAGACCTCGCCGTTCGTTTGGCGGGCAGGAGACACGCGCATATGTCCAGAACCACGATTATGAAAAAACCCAAAACAAAAACTCTGAAATCCGGTAGTACGAAAATTTCCAAAAAAACGATTTATTTCTTCGGCCAAGGAAAAGCCGAGGGAAAAGAATCAATGAAAAGCCTGCTTGGCGGCAAGGGCGCGAATCTGGCTGAGATGGCAGGCCATCCGAACCTGCGGCTTCCGGTCCCTCCCGGATTTACGATTACGACAGAGGTCTGCGCATACTACTGGAACAATAAAAAAACTTATCCCAAAGGCCTGAAAGAAGAAGTTGAAAAATACATGAAAAGGATTGAGGAGCTTACGGGCAAGAAATTCGGGGATGCTGAAAATCCTCTGCTGGTTTCTGTCCGTTCAGGCGCAAAAAAATCAATGCCTGGCATGATGGAAACCATTCTGAACGTGGGTTTGACTGAAAAAACAATTCCCGGCCTTGTAAGGCTTACAGGTAATACAAGATTCGTTTACGACGCTTACAGAAGACTGATAATGATGTATTCGGACGTGGTGATGGAAAAAGCGGCCGGCGTTGAGCCCGGGGACGACATGGGCATACGGCGCCAGCTTGACAAAATGATGGATGAAATGAAGCGCAAGAAAGGCGTGAAGGAAGATACTGAACTTGACGCCGACGACCTTAAAAAATTAGCGCAGGATTTTAAAACAAGGATAAAGGAAGTATTCGGAAAGGAATTCCCTGACGAGCCCATGGAGCAGTTGTGGGGAGCTGTCGGAGCCGTATTCGCCTCGTGGAGCGGGAAAAGAGCGGTTGCTTACAGGAACATAGAGGGAATTCCGCATGACTGGGGAACAGCCGTGAACGTGCAGACGATGGTTTTCGGCAACATGGGAAACAGCAGCGCGACAGGCGTCGGGTTTACCAGGAATCCCGGCACAGGAGAGAACGAATTTTACGGCGAATATTTAATAAACGCGCAGGGCGAAGATGTTGTTGCCGGTATAAGAACACCGGCGCCGGTTAATGAATTCAGCCGAAGCGAGCAGTCCAAAAACCTTAAAAGTCTTGAACAGACAATGCCGCGGATTTATGCCGAGCTTGACCAGTACCAGAAACGGCTTGAAAAACACTACCGTGACATGCTTGACATTGAGTTCACCATAGAAAACAAAAAACTTTACATGCTCCAGTGCAGGGTCGGGAAAAGAAACGGGATAGCAGCCGTTAAGATGGCTCTTGACATGATAGAGAAGAAGCTCATAACTCCCGATGAGGCGGTTATGCGGGTTTCTCCCTCCCAGCTTGACGAGCTTCTTCACCCCATAGTTGACCCGAAAGCAGAAGCTTACACAAAACCAATTGCAAAAGGTCTTCCGGCAGGGCCGGGCGGGGCTTTCGGCATGGCTGTTTTCACTGCAAATGACGCGGTCAGATGGGCGAAAGAAGGCAAACAGGTGATTCTTGTAAGGGAAGAAACCAATCCGGAGGACGTGGAAGGAATGAGAGCGGCGCAGGCGATTCTTACTGCAAGGGGCGGAATGACTTCGCATGCGGCGCTGGTTGCAAGAGGCTGGGGCAAGTGCTGCGTTGTGGGATGTTCTACTCTTGAAGTAGACGCTCACAGCAAAACCATTACTGCCGGGGTCGTCGGCATAGCCTCCGACACCTGTGGCAGGGGGGCAGAGCCCCCTGCACTTGATGAGCCAGAGGCTCGTTGTTCCGGCCGCAGTGCGGCTGTTCCGAAAGAAGTTCTGAAAGAAGGCGACTGGATTACTTTGAACGGGAGCAAGGGTTTTGTGTACAAAGGCAAAATGCCCATGCTGGATGCAAGCCACAACAATGAAATGCTCAACCGGTTCTTAAAACTCTGCAATTCAATAAGAGCTCTTAAAGTCAGGACCAACGCGGACACGCCCGTGGATTCTGCCAATGCGAGAAGTTTCGGCGCCGAGGGCATAGGGCTTTTCAGGATTGAGCACATGTTTTACGGCAAAGGTTCGGAAGAGCCTCTGTTCAAGCTGAGAAAAATGATAGTCTCCAAAACTCCCGAGGAGCGCAAGCATGCGCTTGACGACCTTTATCCCCACATGAAAGAAGACATCAAAAAAACCCTCAAGGTAATGGAAGGTTTGCCTGTGACCATAAGACTTATTGACCCTCCTTTGCACGAGTTCGTTCCGCACCAGAAGGGAAAGATGGAGGAGCTTGCTCAAAGCCTGAGCATTACCTTTGAAGAGCTTGAAACGCGTTCCGATTCCCTCAGGGAGTCAAATCCCATGATGGGACACAGGGGAGTCAGGCTCGGAATAACTTATCCTGAAGTTACTGAAATGCAGAGCCGCGCCATTCTTGAAGCGACTGCCGAGCTTCTGAAAGAAGGGATAAAAGTTTATCCGGAAATAATGATTCCGGTCGTGTCAACGGAGACCGAAGTTCTGCACCAGGAAAAAATCATAAGACAGGTCTATGCGGAGGTCGTGAAAAACAAGGGAGTAAAGCCTTTCAAATACAGCGTGGGCACCATGATAGAAATACCGAGGGCGTGCCTGGTGGCGGACAGGCTGGCTCAAAGCATGGAGTTCTTTTCTTTCGGAACGAACGACCTCACCCAGATGGGTTTCGGATTTTCCAGGGACGACAGCGGAGCTTTCCTGCCCGAATACGTGGCGAAAAATCTCCTGCCAGCTGACCCGTTCCAGACGCTTGACGTTCTGGGAATAGGGGAGCTTGTGAAAATAGCGGTTGAACGCGGAAGAAAAACCAGAAAAGACCTTAAAATCGGCATCTGCGGAGAGCACGGCGGGGAGCCAGCAAGCGTTAAATTCTGCCATTCAGCCGGGTTAAATTACGTTTCATGTTCCCCGTTCAGGGTGCCGATAGCCATTCTTTCGGCCGCTCAGGCGCAGATAGAGAAACCGAGAAAAAACAAATAAGTAAATGCGAATTGCAGAGTGCGGAATGCGGAATAAGGATTTTAAATATTTTCCGCTGGTGATTTCCGCTCCGTCAGGCGGAGGAAAATCAGCGGTCAGGGACAGGCTGTTGAAAAAAGACAGCCGGTTCAGATTCAGCATTACCTGCACCACGAGGAAAAAAAGAAAAGGCGAGATAAACGGCAGGGATTATTTCTTCGTCTCTGAAAGCGGATTCAAAAGCCTGATAAAGAGCGGAAAACTGCTGGAATGGGCGAAGGTTCACGGAAATTATTACGGCACCCCGGCCCGGAGCGTGGAACGCATTCTGGATAAAGGATTTATCCCCGTGATGACCATTGACGTCAAGGGAGCGGCCTCTGTCAGAAAAAGATTTCCGCACGCAGTGACTGTTTTCCTTCTGCCTCCCGGACTGAACGCGCTTGAGGCCAGGCTCAAAAAACGCGGGGAAAGCATAGAAAGCGTTAAAGTCAGGATTGCGACGGCCATGAAAGAGATTGAACGCTCTTATGAATTTGATTACGCGGTCATAAACGACAAGCTTGAGAACGCCGTAAAAGACATAATCGGCATAGTTTCCGCAGAATCAATGAAAGTTGAAAGAAACGCCGGATGCATATATGAATTTAAAAAACAGCTTCAAAGGTAAGTAAAGAAATTTTACCTTACTGAGCTTCGCAGTATTATTCAGGAATTACTGCTCGGGTGGTTAAGCGAGCGACTGAATGAAATGAAAGGAAGCGAGCGCTTTGCCGAAAACGGAAACCTTTTGAGGCAAAGCGGAATGAGTAAAACCGCCCTGAGCCAAAGGCGAAGGGCGCGACATGAGGAGGACTTCTTATGGTCGCTACAGCAAACAAACCTGACGTTGCGAAAAACGAGAACGGCAATCTGGATAAATTGATAACCGACTCCATGGATTCCAATAAATACGAGTTGACTGTTCTGGCGATGAAATGGGCGCGACATTTGAAAAAACAGGAGGAATTCCGCAATCTGCCCGTTGCGGAAATAATAGGGAAAGCGATGGGCGACGTTATCGCCGGCAAGGTATCCTGTAAACAGGTAAAAGAGGCTCTGGAAAAAGACACGGCGGTTTTAACGCAGCCGGAGATCTTTGCCCCCGTCAAGAACAAAGAGAAAGAAAAAAAAGAAAAAGCCAAAGCCAAGGATAAAAAGAAAAAGTGAGTCTTTGAAATGATGAAGAACGAATTAAAAAGTCTTGTCGCCGATTTGAAAAGCCACATAAAAACCCTTGACGAAGACGATTGCCTGCCTGCCGGCGCCGCGCTTCATAAAACCTCGCCGAAGTCAAAAGAAATTGAAAGCGTTCTGGACGAAGTGAAAAAATGCAGAAAATGCAGGCTCGGGCTTTCCAGACTTAATCCTGTTTTCGGGGTCGGCAGTTTAAACGCAAAAGCCATGTTCATAGGCGAGGGTCCCGGATACGAGGAAGACCACAAGGGGGAGCCTTTTGTCGGCAAGGCAGGGCAGCTTCTTGACAGGATACTCGCGGCCATAGGCCTTTCCCGGAAAACAGTTTACATAGCCAACATAGTGAAATGCCATCCGATGGTAAATCCCGAGGCGCCTGAGGCCAGAGGAAACGACAGACAGCCCCTGCCTGAAGAAATATCCGCGTGCAGGCCGTATCTTGACGAGCAGATACGCGTAATAAAACCCGTATGCATCGTGGCTTTAGGCGCGGTCTCGGCCAGAGCGCTGCTTGGCAGAAACGACGGCATAAGCGCTCTCAGGGGGAAATGGTATGACTATCCTTGCGATATCTTCGGCCAGGCAGAGACAATAAAACTTCTTCCGACTTATCATCCCGCCGCCATCTTGAGAAACCCATCTCTTAAAAAAGACGCATGGACTGACATGAAAATGCTCAAGGCGTTTCTGGAAAAAAACAGATAATGATAGTAGAAATCGCCTTTCCGGTTCCTCTTCATAAAACCTTTTATTACAGGGTTCCGCAGGAGCTCATGAATGCCCGCATAGAGAAAGGCATGAGAGCCATGACCGAATTCGGCCGCAGGAAAGAAACAGGGGTGATAACGGCTGTTCTTGTCCAAGACGGCCCGGGCATTGAAAACATCGGAATTAAAACAATAGAATCCCTGGTTGATGCGGAGCCGCTTTTCAAAGACGATATTGTTGAACTCGCATATTGGATTTCCGGAAATTGGGGTTCGGCAATCGGTCTTGTTTTATCCGCTTTTTTTACCCCCGTCAAAAACTTTTCTGCCGAACCCCTCGTTCCGCACAACGCGGATAACGGCTTTCCCCCCTCCATTCCCGCAGAAGAAAAAGCGTTTAAAAAAATAACGGATTTTTTTGACGAAGGAGAACGCGTCTCCGTGCTTTTGACAAAACCGGGCGCCGGCAAAACAGGGCTTTATTCAAATCTCATCAGGCATTTTTCCGCGCGCAGCGGTCAGGTAATGTGTCTTGTCAGGGACGCCGCGGCGCTCAACGCGTTCAGGGAAGCCTTCTCTCATTTGTTCGCCCGGGAATCGGTCGGATTATGGCACAGCGGAATGACCGCTAAACAAAAGAAACTGGCATGGACCGGCGTGAGAAACGGAACCGTAAAAATAATAATAGCCCTGCGTTCCGGCGTTTTCCTGCCTTTTAATAATCTTAAGCTTGTGATAGCCGAAGACGAGCAGGACAGGCTGCACGTTCAGGAAGAGCCTGAACCCCGCTTTAACGCAAGGGACGTTTTGATAAAAAGAGCGGATTTTTACAAAGCCGCCGTGGTTCTGGCAAGCCCGTGCCCTTCCATTGAGTCGTACTGGACTGCTAAAACCGGGACATGGAATCTGGTGGAAACCGGACCGGCCGGAGATTCAACGAATAATCCTCCTGAGGTTTCGTTGATTGACATGTACGGATATCCCTCAAAGGCGGTTTCAGACCCTCTTGCCGCCAAGCTTCAGAAAGTTTTTGAAAACGGGAAAAAGGCGGTCTTATTGACTTCCAAAAAAGGATATTCCGCAGCCGCCTTCTGCGCAAAATGCGGCCATAGAATGAACTGTCCCGGCTGCGGCATTTCACTGTATGTGGACAAAAATGAAGAGGGAAAAATAATTCTGGTCTGCGGAAAATGCGGCAAAAAATACAATCTGCCTGAAAACTGTCCCAGATGTTCGGGAAAGATTTTCAGGCACAGCGGAGCCGGGGTCAAAAAACTTGAAGAAGAATTAAAGGACGCGTTTAAAAATGCAAAAATATTGAGAACTGAAGCCGATGAGGCAAGAAAAACCGGAAAAGTCAAAAACAGGGTCGGGGATTTAACAGGCGCGGATTTTGACATCCTGATAACTTCCCGGTTTTTCCTCAAGGAGCTTAAAATTCCCGGTCTGGCGCTTATAGGATTGATTGACGCAGATTCCATGCTTTATTCAACCGATTTTTCCTCTTCCGAGCAGGTATTCCAGACGCTGTTGGAATGTTACGGCCTGCTTGCGGGGCGGGATGATTTTAAAACCGAGTTTGTCATCCAGACGCGCCAGCCCGATTACTATGTGTTTTCGTATTTCCCGGACATTGATTACAAGAAATTCGCCGATTTTGAAATTGAGACCAGGAAAAAATTTGTTTACCCGCCTTTTTCAAGAATCCTTGAAATCGCCCTGTCGGCCGGAGATAAAAAAATCATGAACGTCTTTTTTGAGTCAATGTTCGGGAAGATTCTGGAAATCAAAGAAAGGCCCGGTAGCGGGATAACGGACGTTTTTGAAACGGATGCGCGGAGTAAATTTAAAAAACCAGCCGGATTGCGCCGGATTGTCCTGAAAATAAGCCGCGGCCAGCCGGTAAAAGACATCATCTATGAATTAAGAAAAATTGAAAAGCCAAGATCCGCAAAGATTGAGTTCATGGCAAAAGGCTCGCCGTGGTAAACGGCAGTGACCAGTAGTCAAGCAGGAAGCAGGAATATCCAGTAACCAGTGAACAACGGCAAACAACGGCAAATCAGTGACAAATCAAGGCAGATAAAAGTAGAATATATTCAAAGAAGAAAAGAAGAGTAATTAATAATTGGCTTTCTTCAGGCAAAATCCTGAGAGTAAAACTCGGAGTTGACCCGACCAGCCGGGACCTCCATCTGGGGCACAGCGTGGTTCTTTCCAAGCTTCGCCGGTTCCAGGACCTGGGACATACGGCTGTTCTTATAATCGGAGATTTCACGGCGCAGGTCGGGGACCCGTCCGGCAGGGATTCAACAAGACCGATTCTTGACATAGAGACGGTTAAAAACAACGCCCGGACTTATACCGAACAGGCGTTCGGGATTCTGGATAAATCAAAAACAGAAATAAGATTCAACAGCGAATGGCTGTGGGATTTTATGGGAAAAAAGGCAGAGGGATTGGCGGGTTTCATCTCAACGGCCAAAAACATAACGGTTTCAAGGCTCATTGAAAGGGAAGATTTTAAAACAAGAATGAAGTCTGAAAATCCCATAAGCCTGCTGGAGCTGTTTTATCCGGTTTTCCAGGGCTACGATTCGGTAGCGGTCAAAGCCGACGTGGAACTGGGCGGACAGGACCAGATTTTTAATCTCCTTGTAGGAAGAGACGTTCAGAAAATATACGGAATGGAGCCGCAGGCCGTAATGACCGCGCCTCTTCTCGTCGGCACGGACGGCGTAAAAAAAATGTCCAAATCTTACGGGAATTACATTGCGTTCAACGATTCGCCCGTAGATATGTTCGGGAAAGTTATGTCCGTTTCCGATAACCTCATGTACGACTATTATGAAATTCTCGGCTTCGGCGGCGCCGCAGAAATAAAACAGGCGCATCCCATGGAAGCAAAGAAAAAACTGGCATTTATGATAGTCGGCAGGTATCACGGGGAGCAGGAGGCCGCGCTTGCCGGACAGCATTTTGAAACCGTGTTTTCAAAAAAAGAGCTGCCGCAGGATTTGGAAACCCATGTCGTGGATAAACCGAACAGAATTTCCTACATAATGGTGTCAGCCGGTTTGTGCAAAGGCACCAATGAGGCAAGGCGGCTTATAACCCAGGGAGCGGTGAGAATTGACGGCGAGAAAATCATAGAAGACATTGTTTTTGAGCCGAAAGAATGCGTCATCCAGGTGGGCAGGAGACAGTTTAAAAAACTAACGAAAAGGAGTTGATTATACATATGAAAACGTTTTTGATGGCTGCGTTTTTTGCAGTTTCCTTTTGTTTCACGACGCAGGCGCAGGAAGCGGATAAAGACAACCTCATGGATTATAAAGAGATGCTTGAAAGCGCTCTGGAATCCGGCCAGTATCAGCAGGCTTCGCAGAAGTGGGATGCCAGAATAAATCAGCTCAGCGGCGACGTGCAGGTAAAGATTGACGACAGGGAAGACTGGATTAAAGTCACGGAGCCGGTGCCCCTTGATTCCAACGACAGGATAAAAACCGGGCATGACGGCTACGCTGAAATAGCTCTTGACGACAAAGGCATAATAAGGCTTGAAAGAAACAGCGAAGTGGAAATATCTTCAATTGAACAGGCTGATTCGGAAATAGGCCTGATTCTCGGCAGCATTGTGGCAAAAATACAAAACATTTTCGGCTCCAAACACAATCTGAGGGTCAAAACTCCGGCCGCAGTCTGCGCGGTAAGAGGCACTGAATTTGCGGTTGAATATTCCCCCCTCTCAAAGGAGACGGCTGTGGCGGTTTTTGACGAGGGAAAAGTCAACGTCAGCATGACCGGCGAGGAGATAAAAGACACGGGCGAATATCTGCTTGAAAAGAACACTGAAATCGTTTTGAATCCGATGAAAAGGCGGTTTCGTCCCGGCAAAATAGCCAGAATGGCAAGGCACAGGATGCTTTTTGCAGGACTCAGAACCAAGATGAACGGGCTCAGGAAAGGATGGAAGCCCAGGAGCCTTTCCCAGCGCGAGGAATTAAGGAGCAGAATTTTAAGAGGCAAATTGATACAAAGACAGATAAAAAAGAAAATCCGGAAGAAAAAAGTAGAACGCAGAAAAAAAATAAAGGAATAACTGAGGCAATGAGACTCTTTATAGCCTCGTCGTTTGACGAAGTTTTTATAAAAAAACTTGCCGAGGTTCAGGAAAAACTTAAAAAAGAATACGGTTCTTCTATTAAATGGGTCGCTCCTGAAAATATGCATCTGACTTTCAGTTTTCTGGGAGACATAGCTGATTCCAAGATTCCGGAAATCGCCGGGAGCATGAATTTCCTGTCTGATTTAAAGAAATTTGAGATTTCTTCAGGAGAAGCCGGCGCTTTTCCTTCCCTCAAACAGCCGAGGGTTTTCTGGATGGGAATCAGCCGCGGGGCCGAACAACTTGCCGGGATAGCGGACAAACTCTCCAGGAATCTGTCTGACACGGGGTTTTTCACGGACACAAAATTTTCCCCCCACGTTACGCTTGGAAGGGCGAAAATGCGGGTCAAGCCTCTTGAACCTGAACTTTTCAAATCAGAGTCTTGTGTTTCTATAATGGGCTCTGTTGAACTGTATCAGAGCGTTCTGACTCCAAAAGGCCCTGTTTACGCCGTCATTCATTCGCAGAAATTTTCATGAAAATGCGCAAATTATCCATAGGTTTTTTTTTACTGGCGCTTCTTCTGCTTTATTTTTTCTGGCCGGGCGAAAAAACAAAAGTGGCAATAGAACAGGGAATTTCAGCCTCCATGGTCGCTGAAATTCTTGAGGACAATTCAGTTATATTAAGTTCAACATGGTTCAAGATCCTGGTGAAAATAACCGGCACGGGCAAAAAAATAATGCCCGGGGAACATGAGTTCAGAAAATACATGTCCGCGGAGCAGGCTTTGTGGATTCTGACGCACAGCACGTACATGGATAATGTAAAAGTCATGCTGCCCGAAGGCTGGAGAATTGAGCAGATGGCTGAAAGGCTCCATGCCAATAACGTGACTGATAAAACAAGATTTACGGATATTGCGAAAAGAGGCCGGTTTGAAGGTTATCTGTTCCCTTCCACTTATTATTTTAAAAAGAACATGCCTGCTGAAGAAGTAATCAAAGTTTTAAAAGCGGAATTTGAAAGACAGACAGAATCATTGTTTGCAAATCAATCCGCTCCTTTGAATCTGTCAAGGCGGCAGGTCGTAACCATAGCCTCAATAGTTGAAAGGGAAGCCGTTGTTCCGAGCGAAAGGCCGCTGATTACGGCTGTGTACTTAAACAGGCTCAGAAAGAACATGCTCCTTGAGGCGGACCCGACCGTCCAGTATGCGCTGGGGCACTGGAAGAAAAATATCAGCAGGAAGGACCTTAAAACGGATTCGCCCTACAACACTTATAAATACGCGGGCCTTCCGCCCGGTCCCATATGCAACCCGGGATACGAGTCAATTCACGCTGTTTTTAATCCTGCGAAATTTGACGCGCTTTATTTTGTCTCAGACAGGAAAGGCAGGCATGTTTTCAACGTCAATTACCAGGAACACAGCAAAGCCAAAACCCGCATTGAAGCTGAAATAAAAGCCGCGGGAAATTAGTAAAATGTTTATTTTAAACATATTTCGGGCGTGCCCCGTTAGAGATACATCGGTGAGAAATTGAACCAAAGACACTGAAGACGTGCAATTTTCAGAAGTTTGACCGAAAAACTGTAATAATCGTCGGTCACGCTTGCGTGACCTATCTCTAACGGGGCGTGTAGCTCAGCTGGGAGAGCGCTTCCTTCGCAAGGAAGAGGGAAGCGCTAAGGCGGCTGTCTGTTTAGCCGCCGACGCGAGTGAGCAAGGAAGAGGTCGAGGGTTCGAATCCCTTCACGTCCACCAGATTTATAAATCCAGAGTTTTTCAAGAGCAACTAACACTACTTCGTTAAATGTTTATGCAAGGATAGCGGTTAGCGTGAGCCAACACATCAGTTGCGAATTCACACTCTATGCTACATTGTGGATTTACCCCCTCTCCATCCGCCTCAGGCGGAATAAGTGGGGATGTCCCTTTATTGGGCAATCCGCATTCCGCAATTAACGGAGTAGTGCTAATTATATTAATGCCAAAGGTCCGCCTCAAATTTCAACTATTTTTGGGAAATCCTCAGTGCCATGAAAATACTGTTTATCAACAAGTTCCTCAATAAGACAAAAAGTAACAGTTACCTTTTTAGGTTGTGAAATATTTTTCCCTCAGCCAAAGCGCCACATTCACAAGACCTATCAAAACAGGCACTTCCACCAGAGGGCCGATAACCGCCGCAAAAGCCGCTCCATGACCTATGCCGAAAGTTGCCACTGCCACCGCTATTGCCAGTTCAAAGTTATTGGAAGCGGCGGTAAACGATAGCGTCGCCGACTCTTCATATGATGCCCCCGCCTTTTTGCTCATATAGAAAGACACGAAGAACATCAGCGTGAAATAGACCAGCAGCGGGACAGCTACACGCACCACGTCAAAAGGCACCTGCACGATGTTTTCGCCTTTGATGGAGAACATCACGATTATGGTGAAAAGCAGGGCTATGAGCGTCAGCGGGCTTATAATCGGGATAAATTTTTCCGAATACCAGTCCCTGCCCTTCGCGGCTATAAGAGAGAACCGCGTAACTATGCCCGCGATGAACGGTATTCCCAGATAAATAAATACGCTTTTCGCTATTTCACCCATGGTTATGTTGACCACAGCTCCCTCAAGTCCCAGCCAGCGCGGTACAAGCGTGACAAAGAAATAGGCGTAAACCGAGAAGAACAACACCTGGAACACGGAGTTGAAAGCTACAAGACCCGCGCAGTACTCTCGGTCGCCCCGGGCCAGGTCGTTCCAGACTATTACCATGGCTATGCAGCGGGCAAGGCCTATCATTATCAGCCCCACCATGTATTCCGGCTTGTCCCGAAGGAAAATTATCGCCAGCGCCGTCATCAACACAGGGCCGACCAGCCAGTTCTGCGCGAGCGACAGCGCCAACACCTTTTTATTGGCGAAAACCCGGTGCATCTCCTCATATTTCACCTTGGCAAGCGGCGGATACATCATCAGTATCAGGCCGATGGCTATGGGTATGGAAGTGGCGCCCACGCTTGATGCCGCGTTAAAATCCGCAACGGCCTGCGGCCAAAGCCAGCCTGCGGCCACTCCCGCTGCCATTGCCGTAAATATCCAAAGCGTAAGATAACGGTCCAAAAAAGACAGTTTTCTGCTTAGGGACCGTAAAGAAATTAGTGACATATTTGGCTGAGCCGATTTTTGAGCGAGACAAGGAACGAGGAGCGCGCATAACTTGGGTTATGTAAGCGACGAGTGACGCAGTCACAGCCGAAAAGCGGTCAGCCCCTTTCCCCTACGGGAAAGGGGAGGCTCAGTAATGCGCGTGGGATAAAGATTTAAATTTTATGCAGGATTATCAGGAATCGCACAGTTTTTCGCATTTGCAATGCTCTATCAGGCAATCCGTCCATTTTTTGCATTTCCAGTTAAGACACTCGCCTGTAGACGGAGAGTAGTCGGTGCATTCCCATTCTTCGCAACATTTTGTAAGAACTGTCGTGCATTTCCATTCGCAGCATTCTTTTTTGGGAGTTGTCGTTTTTGAAATATTGACATCCATGTTAAAACTTCTTGGAGCAAATCCGATGAAATTTTTTCTCTCGTCAAGACCTATTCCTTTTGTTATAGTGTATTTTTCCAGCGAGGGGCAATCTTTAATTATATGCCCCGCAATCGCCATATTCCGGCAATCCGTTTCTTCTGCCAGTCTCTCAAATTTTTTATCTTTGTTTAATTTAAAAAACATTTCAAGGTCTTCCTTTGCCTTTTCATAATTACCGATACTTACATAAAACAAATGCCTTTTATGATAAACAAAAGCCATATTCGGAGCAATCTCTATCGCTTTATTCAAATCAATCAGAGCTTCGCTGCTGTTGCCCTTTTCCAGATGCAATAGCCCTCTGTTGCCGTAATATTTGGATTCAGAAGGGTTGAGTTCAATGGCTTTACTATAATAGAGCAGAGATTCGTCCCGATTTCCAAGAAGGTCCTCAATAATCGCTATTTTGAAATAAATATCAGAGCTTGGTGCACTTTTTGATTTGATTTTAAGATATTCTTCGGCTTTCAATATGACTTCCCTGCTTAAGCTGTCAATTTTATTATATTGTTTGTTAAATATGAAAAATGCCTGTTCGGGCGTCAACTTTTCTGCCGAAACTGATTTTAATTCCGCAAAACAATTAGTAACCGCAAGAAAAAAAGCAAGAAACAAGATGTTTTTTGACATATTTTCCCCTTTGTTTTTGAATATCATGCTCTGTTCAGTATCTGCAAGGTATGTATTCGCAGCATTTAAAAAAAATTGTATATCATTTAATAGATAGCGTCAATTGCTTTTTCTCTCTATATTTGTAAAAATTAAAATAAAGCAGTAACCCCCGTTGTTTGCCGCAGGCGTCCCCCTTAACTAAGGGGGAGATGTAGAGGGGGTAAAACACAGGAGATTTATGGTTATTGATTATTTTCCTTTGAAGACGGGGACGCGGTTAGAGTATAAATACAAGAGCACCGAGTTTGACGGAATCGCAAAAATTTACATAGACATACTGGACGTTGCCAAAAAACCGGGCAAAATAACTGCCCGCGCTCAGATGACTTTCATTCTGAGAGACACCCATGAGACCGAATATAAAATAACCAAGGATAAAAAGTGGGTAATCACTGCGGACGGCATAATAATAGGCGGAAGAAAAGAATTTCCCCTACCCCCCAGAGAAGGCGTAAAATGGGACGAACATCCGGATGCCAATGCAATAGTCTCTATGTCGGATAAACTTGCGATAAAAGCCGGAAAATTCACAAAATGCATGAAAGTGGTTTCCAGTCTGGCAGGCGGAGACGCCGGCAAATCGGTAAGATATTACGCTCCGAATGTCGGTTACATCCTTGAGGAGTATTCGGGCGAAGACAAAAACTGCGAAGTTGAACTTGTTTCCGTGGGTAAAATTCCGGAAAAGCCGAAGAAAAAATGATATGCCCGCACCCACAATCAAAGAAATCCTGAAACTTGACGGCGCAGAAAACCGGATTGAAGTCCGGGGCTGGATTAAAACCAGAAGAGACTCAAAAGCCTGCTCCTTCGCCGAGATAAACGACGGTTCAACCAGACAGAACCTCCAGATAGTTTTTGATACCACGAAAGGAGATTTCTCCGATATCCTGCCTGCTCTGGTAACCGGAACTTCGGTCAGAATTAAGGGCGACCTCGTGGCGTCTCCGGCCTCAAAGCAGAAATGGGAGCTTCTGGCAGAGAAAGTTGAAATCCACGGCGGGTGCGACGCTGAAGCGTATCCCATTCAAAAAAAGAAAACTTCAGATGAATTTTTAAGAACTGTGGCGCATTTAAGGCCCAGAACCAACAAATACTCCGCGATGCTCAGGATACGCTCCGAGCTTTCTTTTGCGGTTCACAGATATTTCAGAAACAACGGTTTTTTTTACGTTCACACCCCGATAATAACCTCTTCGGATTGCGAGGGTGCCGGACAGATGTTCAATGTCACAAGTTTTGATCTGGCGAAATTAAACGAACTTCCCAAAAACGACAAAGGCGAAATAGACTTTTCAAAAGATCTGTTCTGCAGAAGGACTTTTCTTACGGTTTCCGGACAATTAGAGGGAGAGGCGCTGGCGCTCGGCCTCGGCAAGATTTATACTTTCGGCCCCACTTTCAGGGCGGAAAACTCCAACACTTACAGGCATTGCGCCGAGTTCTGGATGATTGAGCCTGAGATGGCTTTTTACGATTTATTCGACGACATGGATCTTGCGGAAGATTTTGTTAAAAACATAACGAAACACGTTCTTGAAAACTGCGCGGAGGACCTGGATTTATTCGCAAAATTCGTTGACACAAGCCTCCATGACACCCTGAAAAACGTGGCTGAAACCGGATACGAGCGCGTCAGCTATACGGACGCCGTAAAGATTCTTGAGCCTGAGAACGAAAGATTTGAAAACAAGGTTTCATGGGGAGCGGACTTCGGCTCCGAGCACGAGCGTTTTCTGGTTGAAACTTATTTCAAAAAACCGGCCGTGCTTTACAACAAACCCAAAAACAACGCGGCTTTTTACATGAAGCTCAACGAGGACGGCAAAACCGTGCGCGGAATGGATCTGCTTGTTCCCAGAATAGGAGAGCTCATAGGCGGCAGCGAGAGAGAGAATCGCCTTGAAGTTCTTGAAAAAAAGATGACTGATTTCAAAATAAATCCTGAAAATTACCGGTGGTATCTGGACTTGAGAAGATTCGGTTCTGTTCCGCACGCCGGCTTCGGACTGGGTTTTGAAAGGATGATGATGCTTGTCACGGGCATATCCAACATACGGGACGTAACCGCTTTTCCCCGCGTGCCCGGCTACGCTGAATTTTAAACTGCCTTTTGCCTCTTGAACGAGACAAATATTCCGATGAATGAAAGCCCGCTAAACAGGCACATTGCGGTTCTGAAACTTAAAATTAATTCGTGAAAATTTTCAGGCGCTAATTTCTTAATCCAGACCGGTTTTTTCCCCTTCATATCCCTCCGCATTTCTGCTGCTCCCATTGGCCGAAGGCTTTGCCCTGTCCTGTAATGCGTTTAAGCTTTGTTTCAAGGGTTTTGCTCAAAGGAGCCGGTTTTGCGTTTTTGAGAGGCGTCTGCGGCAGGGGCATGAAAAAATGCGTGTGAATTCTTGCGCCCATTTTTATGAAATCGTTAATTGCTTTTAAATTGGCGTGAGCTTCTTTCCGCGTTTCCCCGGGCAGTCCGAAAATAAAATCCACAAGAGGAGTGAATCCGTATTTCTTTGCAAGTCTGACTGCATTGTAAACGTCATTTGCCGTATGACCTCTTTTTATTTTTTCAAGCATCTCGTCGCTTCCGCTCTGGGCTCCTATCAGAAGATTTCTGTTGTCCGCGTATCTACGGGTCAGTTCAAGGGTTTCAGGAATCACGTGCTCGGGTCTTGCCTCGGAGGGAAAAGTCCCGAAAAATATTTTCCCCTCTTTTTTCAGAACTTTCCTCGTATTTTTAAGCAGTTCTTCAAGCGCCTTTAGATTCAGCGTTTTTCCGTCCATTGAGCCGTAAGAAAAAGCATCGGGGCTTATGAATCTTGTGTCTTTTAAACCGCGGCGGGCCATGATTTCAACCGCTTCAATGATTTTTTCAACGCTTCTGTGTCTTATCCCGGTCCCGAACAGGAAAGAGGTCTGGCAGTATGAGCAAGCAAAAGGACAGCCCCTGGTTATTTCAATGGGGCCGAATTTTCCGAATTCAGGGGAAAACGGCAGATAGCCGTTTATGTCAATACATTTCCTTTTGCCTGTAAATTTTGCTTTTCCAATGGAATCCTGAAAATACCCGCCTTTAATATCCCTGAAATCCATGCCCGAGACAAGGTCTTTTACGGTTTCTTCCCCTTCGCCTGAAATGACAAAATCAAAGCCGGAGTTTAAGACTTCCTGCGGTTCGCCTGTCGGGTGAGGCCCGCCTGCAACCAGAAAGACATTATCGGCGAATTTATGCCTGATGTCCCGGACTATTTTCTTTACTGCCCAGAACTGACTGGTAAAAAACGAAAAAGCAACAACCGGTCTCAGGGATTTTTCTATTGCTTTTTCAATTTTTGCAAACAAATCCCGGTAGTTTGAGACAACGGCGATTTTTTGCGGGTTAAGGCAGGAGCTTGTTTCAATTGCGCCGAGCAGAGCGTTAAAAGAATATCTGTTTTCCCTAGTGCAGTAAAAAATAAGCTGTTTACCCATCTATGGATTTCCTGGCCTGTTCATAGAGATAACCGGCTTTGTAGGAACTTCTTACAAGCGGGCCGGACAAAACCGCTTTAAATCCCATCTTTTTCGCTTTTTCCCCCCATTCTTTAAATTCTTCGGGAGTGTAATATTTTTCCACAGGCAGATGTTTTTTTGAGGGCGCAAGATACTGGCCCATTGTAAGCAAATCCACTTCATGCTCACGCAGATCATTCAGGGTATTTTCAATTTCTTTATCGGTTTCGCCCAGACCCAGTATCAATCCTGATTTCGTGAAAATGTCAGACCTGAGTTTTTTTGAGTTCTTAATCAGGTTTAAAGAACGCCTGTAATCAGCCTCCTTCCTCGCTTTTTCATAATTGGAAGGAACGGTTTCAATGTTGTGTCCGAAGACGTCCGGGTTTGCGTTTAAAACTGTTTCAAGGGCTTTGAAACTGCCTTTAAAATCAGGAACAAGCGGCTCTGTTTTTATTTCCGGAATTATGTTTTTCAGTTTTGTTATGGTTTGAGCAAAATGTTCCGCGCCTCCGTCAGACAAATCATCCCTTGTAGGCGAGGTAAACACCGCGTATTTTAAATTCCATTTTCTCGCAAGTTCAGCGATTTTTTTAGGTTCGTCAGGATCCGGGGGAATCGGTTTTTTCTTTGAAACAGCGCAGAAGCCGCAGTTCCTGGTGCATGCGTCGCCGAGTATTAAAAAGGTGGCCTCTCCATGTGAGAAACATTCGCCTTTATTCGGGCACAGGGCTTCCTGGCACACGGTATGAAGCCGATTTTCAGCCAGTTCAACGCGCACGCCTGAACTTGCGGCATCGCGCAGATTGCGCTTGAGGTCTTTTACTTCTTCAAGAATCCATGCAGGAAAACGCATATAGTATCAATCATTTATCTTCAGGTGCAGTTCTTTGAGTTGTTTTTCTCCGACTTCGGTTGGAGCGTCTGTCAGAGGGCAGGTTCCGCTTGTGGTTTTGGGGAATGCTATGACGTCTCTTATTGAATCCGTGCCACAAATCAGGGCAATCAGCCTGTCAAATCCTATTCCTATCCCGCCGTGCGGAGGAGCGCCGAAATCAAGAGCATTGATTAACATGCCGAATCTCGCCTGGATTTCTTCCTTGCCGTAGCCCATGAGTCCGAATATTTTTTCCTGCATTCGGCGCGAGTGATTTCTTATTGAGCCGGAGCCTAATTCTACGCCGTTTAAGACAAGGTCATACTGGCAGGAGTTCACGCTTGCAGGATCTGCGTCAAGTTTAGGCATATCTTCAGGCAAAGGAGCGGTAAATGGATTATGAGTCGCATCCCACCTGTTTTCTTCAGGCTTCCACTCTAAAAGCGGAAAATGCCTTACCCACAAAAACGCCCATTTCTTGGCTGGTTTCGTTTTGAGTCTGGATATCAGTTCTGTTCGCAGGGCGGACATGCATTCCAATGCCGTTTTCGGTTTGTCCGTTACAATGAAAATTATATCCCCGTCCCTTGGACTGAAAATTTCCTTTAGTCCCTTGATTTCAGTTTCCGAGAGGAATTTTAATACAGGGGATTCAATTTTATCCCCTGAAAATTTGAACCATACGAGTCCTTTTGCCCCGGATGTTTTTGCAAATTCAACAAACCTGTCAATTTCGCTTCTTGAAAAAGTTCCACGTCCTTCCGTGCTTATGCCCCTGATAATCCCGCCTGCGTTTATTGACTCTAAAAATACCCTGAATCCCGATTTTCTAAACAAATGCGTCAGGTCTTTTATCTCAAAATTAAATCTCAAATCAGGTTTATCTGTGCCGTATTTGAGCATTACCTCGTCGTAGTCCATTGAGGGGAACGGCGTTTCTATCGTATCGCCGGAGAACTTGAATATTTCCTTCATCATGCCTTCAACTGCATTTGCGATGTCTTGTTCCGATATAAAAGACATTTCCAAATCAATCTGGGTGTGCTCCGGCTGTCTGTCCGCTCTCAAATCCTCGTCCCTGAAATTTCTTGAAAGCTGATAATACCTGTCAATTCCCGAAACCATTAATATCTGCTTGAACATCTGCGGGGATTGCGGGAGCGCGTAAAAATGACCGGGGCTTATTCTGGAAGGCACCAGGAAATCCCTTGCGCCTTCAGGAGTGGATTTTGTGAGAATCGGGGTTTCAACTTCAACAAAGTCAAGAGAGTTCAGGTAATTTCTGGCGACGGCGGCTATTCTGCTTCTAAGAGCGAGATTCCCGGACATCTTGGGCATTCTTAAATCAAGATACCTGTATTTGAGCCTTGTTTCTTCAGAAACACCCGCATGTTCGCTCAACTCAAAAGGAAGAGGCGCCGCCTGGTTGAGGATTTCAATCTCGTCGGCTTCAAGCTCAACTTCTCCGGTAGGGATGGCGGGATTTGCATTGCCTTCGGGTCTTGTGAGAACCCTGCCGGCTGCCCTGATTACCGATTCTGTTTTCAGGCTTTCCGCAATCCTGAACATTTCTTTTTTTTCCGGGCGCACCACGACCTGCGTAGTTCCGTACCTGTCCCTGAGGTCAATGAATATCACGCCGCCGTGGTCCCTTTTGACCGAAAGCCAGCCGCACAGGACGGCTGTTTTTCCGGTATCTTCCTTTTTTAATTGCCCGCAGGTATGGGTTCTCATCATATATATCCCGTCTAACATAGATGAAACGTAACAATTCAGTGAACACTGTTTACTGAATTGTTACCAGGGCAAAATTTGGTAATTTTTAGTTTTTTAAAAGAATTTTTAATTAAAACACCTAAAACAGACCAAATTTTGCTTAGGTAAATACTCACTGACGTGCTTCAGTGAGTATTTACGATGAAACATACTATACTTAATAATTCTGTTGACACTCAAGCCTCAAAAAAAGGTAAAAGGAGGCAGTTAATATGGGTGTCAAAAAGAAACATATCTGGACAGTGTCAGAGAAATTGGAAATAGTGGCGGCAAGGGAAAAAGGTCTTACACTGCATGAGGTGTCAGAACTTTACGGGGTGTGTGTGACCAGTATATATGAATGGACAAAGGCATACAAGGCTAAAGGGATAGCCGGACTTGAGCGAGCGCCTAAAGGATGCAGTGTTGAATCAAGAAGCAGCCGTGTGGAGGCGGCTGAGAAGGTTCTTGAAGGTGTGTTAAAAGAAAATCCCGAGGCAGGCATTGGCAAGGCGCAGGGAGCGTTATACAGGCATGGATTTCTTGGGCTTGCCCGGGAAACAGTGCGGCGGCTGTTAAGAGGGCTTGGGCATGGACCAAGGAGCGAGCGGTTTAAAAAGCGGAATCGTCCTGTCAAGCACAGGTTTTTTGAGCGCGCCAATCCCAACGAGTTATGGCAGAGCGACATAATGACCTTTATGTTGAAGGGTCAGTACCGGATATACCTGATAGGGTTCATGGACGACCACAGCCGGTTTATTACAGGCTGGGGATTATATCGGTTCCAGACTTCTGTCAATGTACAGGAAGTATTTCGCGCTGCCATAGAGAAACACGGCCTGCCGAAAGAAGTGCTTACTGATAATGGCCGGCAGTATTACACCTGGCGGGGCAAAAGCAAATTCAGCGAGATGCTTTTGAAACTCGGCATAAGACACATAAGAAGCCGGCCTTATCATCCGCAGACATTAGGCAAGATAGAATCATTCTGGCGGAATCTATTGCAGGAAAGTCTGAACCGCATGCCTTTATCAACGTTTGAGGAAGCGCGGGATAAAATCGGGGAATACATAGAATATTATAATTTCAAGCGTCCGCATCAGGGGATAGGGAATCTTACCCCCTCGGACCGGTTCTACAAAGTTGGCGAGCAGGTCAAACAAATAATAGAAGCCAACACCGCAAAAATAGAAGAAACAGCCGGGCCCGTGACAGAATATACAGCGCCTGCATATATTGTAGGCAATATAGGCGGCAGGGAGCTTCGCGTGGTAGCGAAAGAAGCGGAAGTAAGGGGAAGATCACCTGTAATATATATCAAGCACAAACGCAAGATATAACCATCCTTCCCATGTCCAGAT
>JACQWV010000035.1 GCA_016209085.1 Elusimicrobiota bacterium | reverse complement strand
GGAGGAGGCTTATGAAGCGGCTCCTGAATTGGCTGTCACTGGTCCGGATAATAAAATTATGAACGTCAACTGGAACGGCGTTACTGTTCTCATGCTTAAAGCTCTCAAGGAGCAGAAGGAAGAAATAGAAGAACTAAAGGCGGAAATAAAGAAGTTAAAAAATTAGTTATTTTTTGGTTTCAAGCAGGGTAATGCGGGTTTCGTGGTTTTGCAACTTATCATCCTGGACCATGAGCATGTGTCCGCGTTCCAGGTCTTTTCTTCTGTAATCTTCGGCTTCTCTCGCAAAAATGTCTACTGCTGAAAGAATTTCGCTCTTAAAATTTGTAATCGCTGTCATCATGTTGTTTTCCATGCGGTTTATGCTTAAATTGGTCTTGGCCAGTTCAACGCCCAGGGTGTTTACTTTTTGGTCCAGGGTGTTTACTTTTTGGTCCAAGGTGTTTGCTTTTTGGTCCAGAATATTTATATCTTTTTTAAGCTCGGTTCTCACATTTTTAAGTTCGGTTCTAAGCTCGGTTTTCACATTGTCAAGGTCTTTTTTGCTGGCAGGCTGGATGTTATTGTTTTTCATATAAGATAATTTTACAAAATAACGAAGGATATTAAAGGGGTCTTTAAGGAACATTTTTTAAGGCAAATGTCCTACGCGAATTTACATTCGCCGCTACATTTCTGACTTCTATTATAACTTGGTGCACCTCCTCGGCGCGATTCAAAAAGGACATCAATGACCTAACCATGGATACCTCAAAACTCTATAATCTCAGACCGGTCAAATTCACATGGAAAATAGATGGCAGAAAGGACATTGGGCTTATTGCTGAGGAGGCTTATGAAGCGGCTCCTGAATTGGCTGTCACTGGTCCGGATAATAAAGTTATGAACGTCAACTGGAACGGCGTTACTGTTCTCATGCTTAAAGCCCTCAAGGAGCAGAAGGAAGAAATAGAAGAACTAAAGGCAGAAATAAAGAAGTTGAAAAATTAGTTTTTCGGGTTATTCAATAAATCCTTGAAGATCCAACAGCAGATGTTGATTTTTCAAGGATAATCTGTTATATTTGTATTATGATCAAAAGAAAACTTGAGATTAAAAAAATACATTCGCTTATGGAAGAGTTTCCCGTAACCGCGATACTCGGTCCAAGACAGTGCGGGAAAACCACGCTTGCCGCTCTGTTGTCTTATGACTATTTTTTTGATCTTGAAAATCCAAGGGACCTGGCCAAATTCGAAAATCCCCAACTTCTTCTTGAAGACCTTAAAGGGCTGATTGTAATAGATGAAATCCAGAGAAAACCCGGTCTTTTTCCGCTTTTAAGATATCTCGTGGATAAGAACAAAAAACAAAAATATCTTATACTCGGAAGCGCCTCTCCGGATTTGATAAAAAAAAGCTCTGAAAGTCTGGCGGGCAGGATTTCTTACTTTGAACTCGGCGGATTCACGCCGCTTGATGTCGGGAAAGACGGGTTTAGGGATTTATGGATGAAAGGGGGATTCCCCCGGTCATTTCTGGCCTCAAATTATGGAAAAAGCGGGCTCTGGCTGGAAAATTACATCTCCTCTTTTCTTGAAAGAGATATTCCCCAATTCGGCATAAAAATTCCTGGCGGCGTTTTGCGCAAATTCTGGATGATTTTATCCGCCTATCACGGCCAGATTGTGAATTATTCGGAAATCGGAAGGATATTCGGCATGTCAGATATGACGGTAAGGCGCTATATAGACATCCTCTCCGAAACTTTCACGGTAAGAGTTCTCCAGCCATGGCATAACAATACAAAAAAAAGGCTGGTTAAAAATCCCAAAATTTACATAAGAGACAGCGGAATATTCCATTATTTTAGCGGAATAAACAACTACATTCAGCTGGCCGGCTCTCCGAAAATAGGTTTCTCCTGGGAAGGATTCGCCATTGAACAGGTCTTAAGGATTTTAAATAAAAACTCTCATCGGATTTTTTTTTGGAAAACGCACGCGGGAGCCGAGCTTGATCTTTTTTGGCAGGATAAAAACAAAAACTGGGGAGTGGAATTTAAATACAACGACGCTCCGACAACAACCAAATCCATGCTTTCCGCCGTTTCGGATCTCAATCTTGAACACTTATGGGTTATTTATGCGGGGAAAGACATATACAGGCTTTCATCCAAAATCACGGTTATTCCTCTTTACGATTTCATGCTGAAATTCATATAAGGGACCGTTAATAAATTACTGATACATTTGGGAAGCCGAGATGGGGTCAGATGCAAGGCGCGACGAATAAGCATACCTTGTGGTATGTGAGTGAGGAGCAACGCAGCAGATGGCCGCATATCGGCTTCCCCCGAAGGGGCTGGCTGCTTTTTGGCTGCAACTGCGTCGCTCGTCGCTTACATAACCCAAGTTATGCGCGCTCCTTGTTCCTTGTCTCGCTCAAAAATCAGCTCAGCCAAATATGTCAGTAATTTATTAACGGTCCCTAACCGCCAACCGTGTTTCGTCCGGCAACGCTTGCCCTGTCGAATGACAGGGTCGGCATCGGGACCACCGGGCAAGAAGGACACAAAGGGATTTTCTACGGGCAACTGACTGTTTGCTATTTTTCCTTCATGAACGGGTATTTGTAATCTATTGGCGGGACAAATGTTTCCTTTACCGCGCGCGGGGAAGTCCACCGGATGAGATTTAAAATGCTGCCTGCTTTGTCGTTCGTGCCTGAGGCTCTTGCTCCGCCGAAAGGCTGCTGTCCTACCACCGCTCCGGTCGGTTTGTCGTTTATGTAAAAATTTCCCGCTGAATGCTCAAGAATTTCAGCCGCTTTTAATATGGCGTTTCTGTCCGTAGAAAATATGGAGCCGGTCAGAGCGTAGGAGGATGTCCCATCACAGAGTTTAAGGGTTTCTTCGTATTTTGAATCTTCGTATACGTAAACCGTGAGTACCGGGCCGAATATTTCTTCTTTCATGGTTCTGAACTGGGGGTCTTTCGCTTCAATGACGGTGGGCTCTATATAATATCCCTGGGAATCGTCATGGTTCCCTCCGGCGAGTATCTTAGCGTCTTTTGAGGATTTAGCAAAGTCAATATACTCTTTTATGTTGTTAAACGCATTTTTGTCTATCACAGCGTTCACGAAATTAGTGAAATCCTCAACGGTTCCCATTTTTATGGTCTTTATTCTGTCAATCAGGCCGTCTTTTATTTTTGACCAGACTGATTTGGGAATATACGCTCTGCTTGCGGCTGAACATTTCTGGCCCTGGTATTCAAAAGCGCCTCTGATGATTGCGGTTTGAAGAGTCTCCGGTTCCGCGCTCCGGTGCACGAAGATAAAATCCTTTCCGCCCGTTTCCCCCACTATTCTGGGATAGGTTTTGTATTTGTCTATGTTTTTGACTATGGCGCCCCACATGCCGTTGAATACCGCAGTGCTGCCGGTGAAATGCAGTCCCGCGAAATCCGGGCTGTTCAGAACAGGCGCGCCCACGTCCGCTCCCGAGCCCTGAACCATGTTTATCACGCCGTCGGGAAGGCCGGCCGCTTTCCAGAGTTGCATCAGAAAGTAAGCGGAATACACGGCCGTTGAAGCGGGTTTCCAGATGACAGTGTTTCCCATTATCGCAGGAGCAGTCGGAAGGTTTCCGGCTATAGAAGTGAAATTAAACGGCGTGACCGCAAAGACAAATCCTTCAAGCGGCCTGTAGTCCATGTAATTCCAGACGCCTCTGGGGGATATGGGCTGTTCTTTGTAAATCTGTTCCGCAAAATACACGTTGAATCTGTAGAAATCTATAAGCTCTACGGCTGAATCTATTTCCGCCTGATAAACGTTTTTTGACTGGCCCAGCATTGTGGCCGCGTTGAGGGTCGCTCTCATGGGGCCTGCAAGCAGTTCGGCTGCCTTGAGAAAAATGCTTGCTCTTGCGTGCAGGGGCATTGCTGACCATTCCTTTTTTGCTTTTTTTGCCGCTTCCGCCGCCAGTTCAACTTCTTTTGCGCCTGCTTTGTGATATTTTGCAAGAACGTGTTTATGCTCGTGTGGAACCGGAACATTGGAAATCCTGCCTGTTTTTACTTCATGTCCGCCTATTATCAAAGGTATTTCTATTTCATTTGCTCTCAGTTCCTTGAGTTTTGCCTTGAGCTCTTTTTTTTCAGAGCTGTCAGGCAGATATCCGAGTATTGGTTCATTTTGAGGTTTTGGCACGCTGAATATGGTGTTCATAAAGTTCTCCTATCAATAAAGCGGTTAAGCAAATAGTCATTAAGTTATTAAGCAAGCAGTGATTAGGTTAAGAATTAAATCACTCAATACTCTTAATTACTCAATCACTCAATTACTGGTTACTGCTATACGGACATGTTCCGCCGGCGCATCCTAAAGCGGGGTTGTATCCGCATGTTCCGCTTTCGCAGGAATTTTCATCCGTGTGCGAGCGCTCTGACTTTTTAAGACCTACAATTTCGTCGGAAATCTTCACCACTTTGCCGGATTTTTTGTCGTATACGTATCTGCCGGTCGCTTTTTCTAAATTCTTTTCTTTTGTATTCTCTTGTGTCATAAATTTTTCGTAAATATTCAGCGAATCCCGTTGTCATTCCCACGAAACTTGTCCCTGCAGGTAGTAAGCAGGGAGTGGGAATCCATAGATTCCCGTTTACACGGGAATGACGTGCTTCAGTGAGCATTTACAATTTTTCTGCTGTTTACCCCGTTAGAAATAAGCCGCCCCGAGGCGGCTGCCGCCGTGCCCTTCGGGCAGGGCGGATTTCTAACGGGGTTTACCGGTTACTGTCGTTTATAACGCAGAGCAAGCTCTGCAACTACAATTTTTGCTGTTGCCGGTTACTGGTTACTATTTAATCGCGCCCACCTGGAATCGAACCAGGATAGCCAGCTTCGCAGGCTGGTACTCTATCCATTGAGCTATGGGCGCTATACAGCAGTAACCAGTAACGTAACCAGTAACCAAGTAACCAGTAACAGCAACGGCATAACAGCAGTAACCAGTAACCAAGTAACCAGTAACAGCAACGGCATAACAGCAGTAACCAGTAACCAAGTAACCAGTAACAGCAATGGCATAACGGCAGTAACCAGTAACCAAGTAACCAGTAACAGCGTTTGCTACTTACAAAACACATTAGATTTGTTTATCATGGAATTAAGCATTCGTCCTAAGTCTGCATAAGTGTTTGAAAAATATTTCAATTCATGGCAAGTTAAATAGCCGCAATCATGCGCAGTTTCAAGCCAATGTTCGGTTTCTTGTAATTCTCCGTCAGCATCGGTTAATTTGCTTATAAAGTGTTTTTCGTAGCAGCGTTTAGCCCATGCTTCGGCAATTTGTGCGCCTATTGAACGGGATGAATTGCGTAATTGGCTGGTTAAAGAATACATTTCTTCTTTGGGAAATTTTTTTGTTGATTCGTAAATTTCACCGGCTAATTTTCGGGCTAATTTATAAACTTCCAAATCCTTAAAACTCTTTACGTAGTCCATGCTTTTCCTTTTGCAGTTTACTGGTCACTGGATATTCTTGCTTCTCGCTTTGCCACTGGTTACTGCCGTTTATATTCCCAGTAATTTCCGCCACCAGGGTTTTGATTCTTCCTTTGATTCTGCGATTTGTTCGGGAGGAGGGCTTTGCGTCTGCCCTCTGTATAAGGGAAGCGAAACCCTGAAAACGGCTCCTTTGCCGATATCGCTGTCAACCGTTATGCCGCCTCCCTGCATTACGATCATGGCTTTCGTTATGGCGAGACCGAGTCCGGTTCCTCCGACTTTCTCCCCGGCTGCCACCTGGACGAATTTTTCAAATATTTTTCCCTGGTCTTCTTTTTTAACGCCGCACCCCGTGTCCTTGACCGAGAAAAACGCCAAATTAGAGAGAGCTTCTTTTCCCCTGTCAACGCTTACTTCAATGGAGCCCCTTTCAGGAGTGAATTTTATCGCGTTGGATATGAGATTTATCAAAATCTGCACGGTTCGTCTTTTGTCCGCGTAAATATCCGGCAGTTCGGGCTCGTTCCTTAAAAACAGATTCAGGTTTTTTGAATTCGCCCATGATTTCATTGACTCGACCGCTTCCCTGGCCGTTTCAAGCGGGGAAATGGCTTCCGGGTGTATAACAAACCTGCCTGACTGCAGTTTTGAAAAATCCAGAATGTCGGTAATTATGGAATTAAGTTTCTCGGAATTTTTTACCGCTATGTTCAGCACGCCTTTGGACTGGGTTCCTATTTTTTCCTCTTTTGAAAGCATTTCAAGGGCGGCCTTTATTGAAGTAAGGGGGGAGCGGAGTTCGTGCGTCATGTTCATTATGAAATCTTCTTTAAGCTGTTGAACTTCTTTCAGTTTCGCGACGTCGGTGGGTATTGACACGGCGCCTACTATTTTCCCGTCTTCATTCTGAATTATCGCGGTGGATTTTTTTATCGCGTTGTCCAGGGAAGCATCGCCTTTTGTTACCACGTCTTTTGATATGTCTTTTTCAGTTTCCGGCTTTATTTCCTTTGCAAGAGCCACAACCTGCTGTTCAAGCTGCGTCATGTCAAATACCTGTTTGCCTGAAACCTCGGCTAATTTTTTTCCTGAAATCGCCTCCGCCTGCGGATTCATCATGAGAATTTTGCCCTGTTTGTCAACCACCACCACGCCTTCGGCCATGTTGGATATCACTGATTCAGTCCGGGCTATGTCGTTTTCAACCCTTTTCTTTTCCTTTCTGATTTCCGTAAGAGCGCCGTTGATTTTGTTTTCAACTTCCTCGGAAAATTTACGCATTATAATGCCGAGAACCTTTTGCTGTTCGTCCGTGTTTTCCGTGGCTTTTGAAACTATGGTTGCTACGGCTGATTCCAGCCCCTGGGCGGCTATTTTCTCGTCAATTTTTTCAGCGGGGGGCTGGGCGGCCTGTCCGTCTGCCTCCGAAGGCGAGCCTCGCTCTGATGAGCGGGAGGCGGACGCGGCTTGCGCCTGTTCCGCAGATTGAGGTTTTGCGGATTCGGCCACCGTAGAATAAATTTCTTTGTTCAGCAGTATTTTATCTATGTTATTCTGCTTGAGATATTCCACGGGGCTGGCTTTCAGGTTCTGCATGACGCAAAAATGCCTGATGTCTTCTTCGGAAATTCCCCTCAGCATGGATATGCTGTGAATGTTGAATCTGGTAAAAATGTTTTTAAGGGAGTTCGGAAGCTTGTCTGCCGCCAGAAGCGGAACCCTATTTATTATCAGTTTGTCGTTGTGAAAGGCCATGGTAAAATCAGGAGCCCCGGAGTCTGAAAAAATTTCTTCAAGAACGCGGCTGGCCTGGGAAATGGCTTCTTTTACCTGCGGGTGGTCCTGTTTATAAAGCCCGGACTGCACTATTGACCTTGTGAGAGCTTTCAAAAAATTAAGCCAGGTAATCCTTATGTCTTTGTTTTCCGCCACTTTGACACCTCTTTCATTGCAGTAGCCTGCAAGAGCACAAGAACATATGAACACAAAAGCACACGTTTATGCGTGCTGTTACTGGTTACTTGGTTACTGGATATTCTTGCTTCCTGCTTTGCCACCGGTTACTGCTGTTTACAGTTTCCAGATGTTTTTGCTTTTAAAGATTTTCAGGGCGTTTCTTGCGTCAAAAATCCTTTTTGAATTTTTTACTATCGCCGCGTAATCCAGACCGGAGTGAGGAGTCGCTATTATCGTGCAATCGTAGTTTTTGAGCGTTTTTCCGGTAATCTTTTTTGAGCAATATGTTTTGCCTTGGATTTCAATTTCAGGCACGTACGGGTCGTGATAATCCGCAAAAGCGCCTGCTTCTTTAAAAAGCGCGAAGAGATCTTTTGCCGGAGATTCTCTCGCGTCGGAGATATCAGGTTTATAGGCCATTCCGATAAGAAGCAGTCTGCTTGATTTAAGGGGTTTTTTGCCTGAATTGAGAATTTCCGTTACTCTTGAAACAACGTGTTCCGGCATTTTTGAGTTTATGGCTTCGGCCAGCTCTACGAAGCGCGGCTCAAAATTGAGGCTTTTCATCTTCCACGCGAGGTACTGCGGGTCGAGAGGCAAGCAATGGCCGCCTATGCCAGGACCGGGATAAAAAGGCATAAACCCGAATGGTTTTGTGGAGGCCGCTTCTATAACCTCCCAGACGTCAATCTTAAGTTTATGGCACATGAGCGCAATCTCGTTTATCATCGCAATGTTAACGGCTCTGAAAGTGTTTTCAAGAAGTTTCACAAGTTCGGCTGTTTCGGAATTTGAAACCGGTATTATCCGGGAGATTATTTGAGAATAGAGAAACGAGGAAATTTTTTCGCACTCCGGCGTTATCCCGCCTATTATTTTCGGAGTGTTTTTTATTCCGTATTTTTTATTTCCGGGGTCAACCCGTTCGGGAGAAAAACTCAGGAAAAAATCTTTCCCTGCCTTAAGCCCGCTCTCTTCAAGTATCGGTTTCACAAGCTCCCTGGTTGTTCCGGGATAAGTCGTGCTTTCAAGAATTATCATCTGGCTTTTTCTCAAGGATATAGAAACCTGTTTTGCGGCCGTTATAATAAAGGACACGTCAGGGTCTTTGGTTTTGCGCAAAGGAGTGGGAACGCATATTATAATCGCGTCCTGAAGTTTTAGTTTTGAAAAATCCCAGGTGGCTTTGAGGCCGCCTGATTTCACAAGGGCGCTTATCTCGCTGCATTGCACGTCCGGTATGTAGGATTCCCCGTCCATTATATATAGGACTTTTTCCTTCTCCATTTCAAAACCGGTGGTTTCAAAACCCCCACGGGCAAATTCAACAGCTAACGGAAGCCCCACATATCCGAGCCCCATGACTCCGACTTTAATTTTTTTCCGTTTGATTAAATTTTCTATGGTTTTAACCATAATTCACTATTTTACCCGAAAAACACGCTTGAGGGCAATTGCTGTTTATCCCTGCGACTATTACTGAGCCAGCTCTTTCGCCGTTTTGTTCATTTGGAATGCGAAATTTATGCCGGTTAAAACAAGGTCGGGCATTATCCGGTCAAAAATTTTTGAATCTTCAAAAAGTCTTGAAAATCCGCCGGTCCCCAGGGTGATTGTGTCTTTGCCGTCAAAATAATCTATTTTTATTTTAGAGAGTATTTCTTTTACCGCAAACAGATTGCCGTAATACAGGCCCGATTGTATGCTTTCAATCGTGGTTTTCGCAACCAGTTCGGCGGGTTTTGCTATCTCAATCTTCGGCAGTTTTGCGGTCCTGGCTGCCAGGGATTCCATTGAAATCTTCAGGCCGGGCATAATCAGTCCGCCTAAATACTCTTTCTTCCGGTTTATGGCGCAGAACGTGGTGGCAGTGCCGAAATCCGCTATAATCAGATTTTTGTCCGGGAAAAGACTGATTCCGGCTATGGCGTTGGCAATTCTGTCCGAGCCGACTTCGTTCGGATTTTTATATTTAATGTTCAGACCCGTTTTGATGCCGGGACCGATTAAAAAAGGCTCTATATTGAAATATTTGATGGAGCTTTGATGCAAAGGATAAATCAAGTCCGGCACCACCGAGCAGATCGCCACGTTCAGAATTTTCTCCGGCTTTATTTTGTTTTCTCTCAGCACGCTTTTAAAAAACACGCCGAACTCGTCCGAAGTGGCGTTAGAGGCGGAAGTTTTCCTGAATCTGAACAGCAGTCTGTCTTTTTCAAAAACCCCGCCGAAAATCTGGCTGTTTCCCACATCCAGGGCAAGTAACATAAAAATCTCCATGACTACAGTAACCAGAACATTTAAGGAATTTCTTTTAAAATCTTTTTTGCGAGTTCCCGCGTTCCGCGGCAATCGGCCGTTTTAGAGCCGTTTTTGTATAAATGAAAAAAGCCTTTTTCATTTATGTCGTTGTGAACCACGATATCCGCTGATTTCAGTTTTGACACGGCTGATAAAATTTCTTTTTTGCCGGCGGCGCAGGTCAGTTTAAACGCAGCCAGATACGGCCGTTCGTATAACTCACGGCACCGATTGCGGGCAATGCCGCCCTGTTCCGGCAGTTCGCAGTGCTCGCTGCACCGATTGCGGGCAATGCCGCCCTGTTCCGGCAGTTCGCAGTGCTCGCTGCACCGATTGCGGGCAATGCCGCCCTGTTCCGGCTTTTTGTCTGAAGGGTTTGCTCGTGCGTACCGTTTTATCCGCTCAACTATTTTAAAATTCCTTTTTAAAATTATTTTAAGCGTCCCGGAACCCGAGTCAAGTTTTGTTTTCAGACAAGGGGAGCGGACGGAATAATCGCTTACAGCCGCGCAGTGAATAAAAATATCAAAAGAGCGCGTTTTAAGAAGATTCTTTATTTTGCCGTTTAGATCGCTGAAATCGGAAAATTCCAATATTTCCACCTTTTTGTTTTTCGGTTTTATTGAATTCGCCGCGCACAACGCCGACACCCGGAAGCCTTTTGAGGCAAAGAAATCCGCCAACGCGCTGCCGGTAGCGCCCGTGCTTGCGTTGCTTATGAAGCGCACGGCATCAATATATTCCCTTGTCGCTCCCAAAGTGACGATGACGTTCATTTTAAGTTTTTTATGATTTCTTTATAAATTTCTTCAGGTTCAAGAAGCCGTCCCTCGCCCGTATCCCCGCAGGCCTGGTATCCTTTGCCGGTTCCCAGAACATTAATTCCCCATCGTTTTAAGGTTTTAATTGATTTCTGCGTGGCCGGGTGTATCAGCATGTTCCGGTTCATGGCAGGGGCTATTAAATACGGTTTTGAAAAATCAAAAGACAGAAAAATAGTGGAAACATAATCGTCTGCTATCCCCGAGGCTAATTTGTTTATGATGTTTGCCGTTGCCGGGCATATTATCGCAAGGTCAAGCCATTTTGACAATTCTATGTGCCCGATGCCCGACTTTTCTTCAAAACCGGTGGCATAAACCGGCCTGTGCGTAAGTCCCTCAAGCGTGGCCATGCCGATGAATTTAAGCGCATTTTCAGTGCATACTGCCTGCGTCTCAAAACCGTTCTGAACGAGTTTTGATATAATAGAACATGCCTTGTAGCATGCGATTGAGCCTGTAAGCTGAAATAAAATTTTGTTTTTTTTCATAAATTTCCCATTCACCAAATTCCCCTTCCGCCGCCTCTGGCGCCATGCCTATCGTGCAATGTGCGGGTTTTCTGTATTCGTCTGTTGCCTTTGTCTTACTTATCACCTTGTCGCCTTATCCCTTATCACCTTATTTTCACATTATCAATCAACCTTACTTTGCCGAGCCATGCGGCAGCAAGCCTTCTTCCGCTCATTTCCTCTACGTATTCCGGAGAGAATCCTTTTTTGCGCAAAAGACTCACGGCTTCTTTTTCATTTTTAGCAGATTTCAGGATGCGGTAGAGCTCAGGCGCGATTTTGCGCTGTTCCGGTGAAAGCCTGAGATTTCTGGAGCTGATTGCAAGCCCGTCCTTTTCCCTCGCTGTGGGGCATCCGATGACTGCGGTTTTATGAAAAAAGGCCTCAGCCATGTCTTTTACCAGCATGTATTGCTGGTAGTCTTTCTCCCCGAAATAAGCCCTGTCGGCTCCGATTATGTTGAAAAGTTTCATGACGATTGTCAGAACGCCGTCAAAATGTCCGGGCCTGAACGCTCCGCACAGGAGCCTGCTTAAAGAATTTTCTATTATTCTGTATCTGTATTTGTCCGGATAAATGTCTTTAAACCGGGGAAGAAAAAGAAAATCAACGTTTGCTTTTTTTAATTTTGCAATGTCCTGTTTCAGGGTATTCGGATAATTGTTGAAATCTTTCTTGTCGTTGAACTGAACGGGGTTTACGAATATGCTTACTGCCGTAAAATCATTTTCTTTCAGGCTTCGTCTTACAAGGGAAAGATGGCCATCGTGCAGAGCGCCCATGGTCGGCACAAAACCGATTGTTTTATTCTTTAAAAAGGTAACTGTTACCTTTTTTACCTTTTTAAACTGTGCGGGAGTCTTAATTATTTTCATTTAAGGATAATTCCCTCTTTTTATATCTCTGTCAAAATCGTCAAGCGCGTTTTTAATCAGGCCGTAGCCGTCAAGGTATTTTTTTGCAAATGAAGGGGATTGAGGGTACATTCCCAGAAGGTCATGAAACACGAGCACCTGTCCGTCGGTATGGGGACCGGCTCCTATGCCTATCGTCGGGATTTTTACGGAATGAGTTATCTTTTTTGCAAGGTCCTGAGGAATGCACTCTAACACTATCGCAAAACAGCCGCAATGTTCAAGGCTTTTTGTCTGCTTTAAAATTTTTTGCGCCGAATTTTTGTCTTTGCCCTGGATTTTATATCCTCCGAACCTGCGTATTGACTGGGGCGTCAGGCCTAAATGCCCCATCACGGGTATGTCGGATTTGACTATGCGTTCTATCACGTCTTTGTGGCCGTCAATCCCTTCAAGTTTTATTGCCTGCGCTCCCGCTTTCACGAGCTTTTCCACGCAATTCATTGCCTGCGTAGGGCCTTTTCTGAACGAGAGAAAAGGCATGTCGGCAATCACGAGTTTGCCTTTTACAGCTGCTGCAACCGCGCTCGTATGCATGGCCATTACCATGGTTGATGCCCAGAGAGTTGAACGCTTGCCGTAAATTACCATGGAAAGACTGTCCCCGACCAGAACGCAGTCTATGTTTGAATCGTCGGCGATTTTCGCCGTGGTATAATCATAGGCCGTTACCATGGAAATTTTTTGGGAGCCCTTTTTGTAATTGTAAAAATCAGCGATTTTCATGTGTTTTTCTGAAAGCGAGATAAATTTTTTTTAACGGATGATTTCTCAGACCGCGGATGTTTTTGTTTATTGTCAGGATGTCTTTTCTTGTGAAAGGCCCGGTTAAAGCCTTTCCCGGACGTCTTTTGAAATTTTTAAGGGTTTTTTCGAAATAATTCAATATGTGTTTGCGCGGGATTCCGAATTTTTGATTCAGTTCTTCAAGAATCTTTGTCCAGAGAATTACGGGAAAATTGGAGCCCATCACGCATAAGGCGTGGTAAAGACTTTTTCTGTTTTCAGGTATCCTGAATAGGGGGTTTTTGAGTTCAGGCGCTATTTTTTCAAGAGGCGGAGTGTTTTTGCCTGTTATAAAAGGAATGTTTTCGTATTCTTCAAGGGTATAATACGGCTCGGCAAACGTCATGAGCGGATGATAGCCCCATGCGAGCCCGGTTTCAAGACTGCCTGAAAAATGGATAAATGTTTTATTTTTAAGCAGAGGATTGGCTTTTATGAAATTTTCTATTTCAGAATCTTTTATCAAAACAAATATGATTGTGGAATTTTTAAAAACATTGTGGGGTTCCGAGCCTGATTTTGTCCAGACTGCAAAAGGGACGTTCAGAAGTCTGAAATATCGCTGAAGGTGTTTTGAAGCCCTGCCATGACCGGCAATGCCGTATTTTTTCATACAGGTACCTGTTCTGAGACTTGCGCAAGTCTATAGGAATCAAGTCCTCAGTCTTATCCTATAAAATACGCCGACATAATTGCAATTCATCTCCACGCCAACCCGGTTGGTGTGGGGTAAAATGATATAATTAACAATAGTGAAGACGATTAGAAAAGAAATAATTGAAAGTTATGGACGAGACTTTAAAAGAGAAGTCTGGATAAATCTCCGTCCGTCCGAGCGCCTGACTCGGTCATGGGCAATGCGCAAACTCCTTAAAAATCTCAAAGCGGTTCATGATAAAAAAATTTTTCCACAGCCTTAATACAGCCGGCGCGCGGTATCTCCTTATCAGCGGGCAAGCCGCCGTCGTTTACGGGGCAGCGACTTTTTCCGAGGACATTGATTTATGGGTGGACCCGGATGACCAAAACTGGAAAAAATTCAGAAAAGTTTTATCCAAAACCGGCGCACGGATATACAAACTTACGCCTAAACTTTCTTGGGAATTTGTTTTGAAAGGTCATGGGTTTCATTTTGTGTTTCCATCGGGCAATATGGAGCCTGAATGGTATTTGGATGTGATGGGAGTCGTTCCGCGGGCCGGCGGTTTTAAACACGCATTTAAACGGAAAAAAATCTACAGGACCGCATGGGGAACGCTGCCTGTGATTGGCATCAGAGAACTGGTTGAGCTTAAAAAAACCAGGCGTCTTTCGGACTATCCGGTTATTTCGGAACTGGTAAAAGTGGAATATGAAAAACTTTCCAGGAAAATCATAACTCGCCAAGACTGGCAATGGATACTTTCCAGCAGTTTTGAAGCAGAGGATATCATCAGTTATCTAAAAAACCGCAGGGCATTGAAAATTGCTGGACAATCAAACCGTTCGTGCCTGCTCTTATGTATAAAGGCGGTTAAAAATCCTTCCTCATGCTCCGCACATGCGCTGGACGCTGGTAAGGAAATAGCGGCCGAAATAGAGTCGCTGAGACTCAAGGATAAAATGTACTGGCAGCCTGTGCTGGATGATTTAAAGTATTTGAGTTCAAAACAACTGCTCTTGCCCAAAGGCGCCCGCCTATCTAAAGAGGTATGAGGGATGATCAGAAAGACAAAAAATGGTGGTTGACCCCATTTCCCCTGAACAACTATTTTTCTTTTATTTTATATTTAGTAAAATAATTATCATTCTGCTGAAAAACCCTACTCGGTAGCGAAACTGCGGATTTTGCAGCCGAGCCAAAGCGGGCTGAAGCGAGCATACTCGGTTAGAGTCTGTAAGCCGAATACCGCAAAGGCGTAGGCCAAAAGCCGCGGTTGCAGCCCGAAAGGGGGTTTTTCAGCAGACTGCTCACTTATGGAATGGATTGTTCAGCTGCCGGTGCTTTTTTTTTCCGTAATAGCGCACGAATTCGCCCACGGATTTACGGCATATAAGCGGGGCGACGACACGGCTTATCTTTCAGGAAGACTGACTTTGAACCCTTTGCCTCACATAGATTTGATAGGCACCGTGGTTCTGCCGCTTATTTCCATATTCAACAAACTGCCGGTCATAGGCTGGGCAAAACCGGTGCCTGTAAATCCATACAGACTGTACAATTCCAGGAAAGACATGGCATTGGTGGCTCTGAGCGGGCCTGCTTCAAATTTTCTTCTTGCGCTCGTTTCAGCGGTTTTTTACAAAATTTTTCTTTCTTTCGGCTTTTTAGGATATGATTTGACTTCCACTCTTCTCATGGCTTTCGGGTTCGGAGTGATAATAAATCTTGCTCTGGGAATTTTCAACCTAATGCCGGTATTTCCCCTTGACGGAAGCCAGATTCTCATGGGAATCCTGCCGGACAAATGGCTTGCCGTTTACGAAAAACACATTCCGTACGGCATGTTTATAATTTTGTTTATGGTGATTACCGGAGTCATCAAGTACATTATATTTCCCGTAGTGATTTTTGCGCTGTGGCTCCTTGCGCAGATAGGAATAGTAATAACAGCAGGTTAAGGTTGAGGTTAAGTTAAAGATAAGAACGGCATAAAATTAAAATTTAGTTTTTTTCTCAATCTCAACCTTAATCTTAACCTCAATCTGCAATAAATATGGAAAAGAATAAAACCATCGTCGTTTCCGGCATGAGGCCAACTGGCAGGCTTCATCTGGGCAACTACTGGGGCGCTTTAAAGAACTGGATTTCTCTTCAGGACAAACATTCCTGCTATTTTTTCGTGGCGGATTGGCACGCTCTCACTACAGGCCAGGAAAAATCCGGCGAAATCCGGAAAAATTCCGTTGATATGGTTATTGACTGGCTGACAGCGGGTCTTGACCCTGAAAAATGCGTGATTTTCAGGCAATCGGACATAAAGGAGCATGCGGAGCTTTATCTTCTGCTGGGCATGGTTGCTCCGATAACATGGCTTCTCAGGAATCCGTCGTTTAAGGAACAGCTCATGGAGCTTTACGCGCAAAAATATAAAGGCCAGGAAGTCAAAATGAAAGAGACCGGGGGAATGTCCGAAAAGCTTATTCAGGCGCATACGGACGGCGACGAGGACATTGCGCTGCATTCCGAATTTTCCAATTACGGTTTTCTGGGATATCCGGTTCTCCAGGCAGCCGACATATTCATGTATTCGGCTGATTATGTGCCTGTGGGAAAAGACCAGCTTCCCCACCTGGAGTTGAGCCGGGAAATAGCAAGAAGATTCAATCATGTATTCGGCAGAAAGGTTTTCAAGGAGCCGGAGCCTCTTTTGACCGAGTCGCCGGTTGTGCCGGGCATAGACGCCAGGAAAATGTCCAAGTCTTACGGAAATACCATAGAGCTGGGAGAGGAGCAGAAATCCCTTGAAACCAGAATCAGGCAGATGTACACCGACCCCGCAAAAGTCAAGGCCAATGACAAGGGACATCCTGAAGGGTGCGTCGTTTTCGCGTTTCACGGGCTGTATAATTCCCAATGGCCTCTGATAGAGAGGGAATGCAGAGAAGGCATGACAGGGTGCGTTGCGTGCAAAAAACGTCTGCTGGATATAATCGGGCCGGTTGTCTCGGAATTCAGGGAAAAAAGACTTAAATACGAAAAAAATCCTTCCCTGGCTGAAAACGTGTTGAAAGAAGGCGCAAAAAAAGCCGTTCAGACAGCCGCAAAAACCATGGAAAAAGCGAACAACGCAGCTGGAATTTAAAGACAATGACCAAAACATTGGACGTTCATCTGGATGTTTTTGAGGGTCCGCTTGATCTTCTGATGTACCTGATAAGGAAGAATAATCTTGACATATACGATATTCCCATTTCACAGATTACGCGGGAATATCTGGAGTATCTTGAGGTTATGAAGGACTTGAATCTTGAAGTGGCGGGCGAATTCCTCGTGATGGCCGCTACTTTGATGCAGATAAAATCAAAAATGCTCCTGCCTTCTCACGCGCTGGACGGGGAGGACGAAACAGGACCCGATCCGCGGGCGGAGCTTGTTTCAAAGCTTGAGGAATTCCAGAGATACCAGGCCGCGTCAAAAATTCTTCAGGAGAAATTCAGCGTATATAAAGACGTTTTTTACAGGGGCTCGCCGGTTTTCTCAAACGACGAGAAATTTCTGGATGTGGAGATATTCGCCCTGCTTGAGGCGGTAAAGCGCGCTTTTGAAAAAACGCAGGACAAAGAAATCATGGAAGGCGAGGAATTCCCGATAGAATCCAGAATAGAAAAGATTCTGTCCGTTCTTAAGACAAAAGAATGGATTCTGCTGGACGAAATTTTTTCCGGCGAGAACAGAAAGCAGGGAGTCGTAACCTGCTTTCTGGCGGCGCTGGAACTGATAAAACAAAGAAAAATCATTACCATGCAGGACACAGCCTTCGGCGAAATACGGATATATCTGATGCCGGAAACGGTAAAAGTGATTGAGTAAACAGTGATTAAGCGATTGAGTTTATAACAGAAAGACTTGACTTAATTGCTAAATCACTGAATCACTAAATCACTAAACTTATGGAAGAACAAGAACTTAAAGCAATAATTGAGACTCTACTGTTCATAACGGACCATCCCCTGCCGGTTTCAAGATTGTGCCAAGTCCTGGACAGGAAAGACGAGGCTGAGGTCCTGGAAGCCGTGAACGGGTTAAAAAGGACTTACGACGACGAGAAAAGGCCTTTGCAGATAAACGAAATCGCCGGCGGCTTTCAGATGGCTACGCGGTCCGAATACGGCCAGTGGGTGCGCAGGCTTTTCCACAGTAGAATGACCATAAGACTTTCAACAGCCGCTCTTGAAACTCTTTCAATAATAGCTTATAAACAGCCGATTACGCGCGCAGAAGTGGAATCAATCCGGGGCGTGGAGGTCATAGGCCCGCTTGAGACCCTGATTGAGCGAAGGCTTATTACGATTGTCGGCAGAAAAGAAACAGTCGGAAGACCGCTTTTATACGGCACGACAATGGAATTTTTAAGACAGTTCGGTCTGAAAAGTCTTGACGACCTTCCCAGGCTTGACACCCTCGTTATTGAACAGAAAGAGGAAAAAAAGCCGGAAAGCATTCAGGAAAACAGTATGCAGGTTGATTCGGAAAATCATCAAGAAAATAAACGATAGAAAGCATCAAGCAAATTTCGGATTCTGTTTCTCTTATGCAGTTACTGGTCACTGGATACTCTTGCTTCTCGCTTTGCCACTGGTTACCGGTTACTGCCGTTTATTATGCCTGAAATAAGAAAAGATCCTGTGTTCGGACGTTGGGTGATAGTGGCTTCTGACAGGAGTCTGAGACCGAATGAATTCAGGAATCTGGAGCGCGGAATACAGGAACCCTCTGACTGCGCATTCTGCCCCGGCAACGAGAGCCAGACTCCCCCGGCGCTCCATGTCATCCCGCAGGAAAATAAACCCGGTGCGTGGAAAATCCGCGCGGTTCAAAACAAATATCCGGCTCTCATCAGCAATGAACCTACCCTGGAGTCGGCTGACGGGATTTATCATAAAATGAACGGCGCCGGTTTGCACGAAGTGGTTATAGAAACTCCGTCGCATTTCCAGCAGATGGAAGACATGGATGCGAGGCATATAAAGGAAGTTTTTGAAGTCTACGTTTCAAGAATCAATGAAATGAAAAAGGAGGCCGGGATAAAATATGTGATGGTGTTTAAAAATCACGGGAGAAACGCGGGAGCCACCCTTGTTCACCCGCACTCGCAGATAATAGGAATGCCCATGGTTCCCATAAGAGTCGTCCAGGAAATAGACGGAGCCGAAAATTATTTTATGGAGAGGAATAAATGCGTTTTCTGCGACATCGCGGACGAAGAGAGAAAAACCGGAAAAAGAATCGTGGGCGAGAACCGGGAGTTTATGGCGCTTGAGCCGTACGCGAGCAGGTTTTCCTTTGAAACATGGATTATCCCGAAACAGCACTCCTGTCATTTTGAAACCACTTCCCCGGAGTCTGCAGGGTATCTGGCTTCAATAGTGAAAGAGATTCTCGGAAAATTAAGGCGCTCTCTGGAAGACCTCTCTTACAATCTTGTGATTCACACCATGCCCGTGCATGACCCGGCAGTGAAGCATTATCACTGGCACATAGAAATAATGCCGAAACTGTCTTTCGTTGCCGGCTTTGAATGGGGCACGGGATTTTACATAAACGCTGTTTCTCCGGAGGACGCCGCTCACACGCTTAATTCGGGCAAGAAGTACGGAAATTGAGAACATAGAGCATAGAGCGGGAGTTTTATATGAAAATTCTGGTTGCGGCAAGCGAGGCTTTTCCGTTCTGCAAGACAGGCGGGCTCGGAGACGTTGTCGGGGCTCTGTCGCAGACTTTCTCAAGAATAGACGAGCACGAAGTGGTTCTGTTTTTACCCAGATACAGAAGCGCGGGCCAGGGAGCTTTTTCATTCAAGGCGGTTCCCGGAAATTTTTTAATCCCGGTCGGCGGAGCGATTGAAACGGCCTCAATCGCTATGGTGCATTGGGGAAAAATAACCGTTTATTTTATTGAAAATTCCAAATACTTTGACAGGCCCGGAATTTACAGATCTAATTTCGGAGACTATGAAGACAATGACGAGCGGTTTGTGTTCTTTTCAAGGGCGGTTCTTGAAGGAGCCAAATTCATCGGCTTTAAGCCCGACGTGATTCACTGCCATGACTGGCAGACAGCGATTATCCCCGCTTATCTGAAAACCCTTTACCGCATAGATTCTTTTTACGTAAAAACCGCCGTCGTTTTTACGATACATAACATAGCCTATCAGGGAATGTTTCCCAAAGAGACGCTCCTGAAAGCCGGATTTACGTGGGTGGATTTTACTCCCGACAGGCTGGAATTTTACGGCGGCATTAATTTCATGAAAGCGGGCATAGTATTCTCGGACGCGGTTACGACCGTGAGTCCTTCCTACGCGGAGGAAATAAAACTCAAAGCAGAATTCGGGAGGGGCCTTGAGGGAATCCTTAAATACAGGTCGGCTGATTTATACGGAATAATCAACGGGATAGACGACGAAATATGGGACCCGGCTTCGGATACCGTAATCAGGCGGGGCTACGACGCCAAAAGCTTTCTGAAAGGCAAATCATCCTGTAAAAAATCTCTACAGCACGAATGCGGGCTGCCTGAAAACAAGGACATGCCCCTTGCAGGAGTGGTTTCCAGGCTTGACGTGCAGAAGGGCCTTGACTTAATCGCGGGAATAATTCCGGAATTCGTGGATAAAATCCAGTTCGTGATTTTAGGCTCCGGGGACTCTTCCATTGCAGAATCTTTCTCGGCTCTTTCAAAGAATTTTCCCGCCTGCGTATTTTTTAAATCCGGTTTTGACGAAACTCTCGCTCATAAAATTTATGCCGGCTCCGACGTTTTTCTCATGCCTTCAAGGTTTGAACCCTGCGGCCTGAGCCAGATGATAGCCATGCGTTACGGCAGTCTCCCCGTGGTTACGAGAACGGGGGGGCTGAAGGATACGGTGCGTTATGACGGGGAGCCGAAAGATTCAAACGGTTTTGCGATTGACGCTCCCACTTATACAGGCATGCACTCCGTTCTCGGCCACATAGTGTCTCTTTTCAAATACAGGGAATTGTGGAACGCCATGGTTAAAAACGCAATGTCCGGCGCGTATTCATGGAGCAAATCAGCCGAAGAATACTTAAAACTCTTCGCCGCAACCATTCAAAAGAAATCCAACCTTTAACCCGAAAAACTCAGGCTACGCTTGAGTTTTTCGGGTAGGCAACAGGTCGCAAGTCACAGGTGACAGGGAAAACCTATAATCTGATACCTGATTCCTGCAACCTCCGAAAATTTCAGCTTAAAATCCAGGTACCAAAGGGCCTAAACGCATATAGGCCCTTTGGGCTCTAAAAATTACCCCCAAAGACCTATGACAGCAGTCAAGGTTTTTATTAAACTGTATTCGTGATGTCCTTAAACACCCGAAAACCCGCACACTTAACCGATAGGAGGTCCTTTATGTTTAACGTCAGAATTATAGGCGCCATCTGGTCCCTGTCCATGGGACTTTTGGTCCAGGCTAACGCGTCGCAGAAAATTGTGACGTTCTATCCTGAAACGCCTCATCAGGATAGAATCAGCCGGGTGCAAAGCCTTGAAGGGAAAGTCATAAGAGAACTGAGAATCATAGACGCCCTTGCCGTTGAATTCCCAGATGAAATAAAAGACGCCAAAATATACTCGCTTAAAGGAGTAACCAACGTGGAGGAAGACAAATACCTTAAATGGATTGAATCAGCCGATTCTTTTGAGGCAATTCCTCTGCCGAGTCTTGAGTCAACGATTGAAACCATAAAAAGCGGAGAAGTTCCGCTGGAAACCCCCCAATCCTTGTGGGAATCAGACGAAAAATTAACGCCTGAAGAAGAAAAAGAACTGCCCTGGGGAATAAAAAGAGTTAACGCGGCAGGGGCGTGGAGCGTTATTGACGGCAAAGGGGTTAAAGTGGGCGTAGTAGACACCGGCGTAGATTACACGCATCCTGACATAGCGCCGAATTACGCAGGCGGATACAATGCCATAAAGCCGGATCAGCCTCCTCTTGACGACCACGGCCACGGAACCCATGTGTCAGGCACCATCGGCGCGATAAAGGACCTTAAGGGCGTGGCAGGAGTCGCTCCGAAAGTCTTTATTTACGGCGTAAAAGTCCTTGATAAAAACGGAAGCGGTTCATATTCATCTGTCATTGCGGGAATAGAGTGGTGCGTAAACAACGGAATCAATGTCATTAACATGAGCTTAGGTGGTTCGCAAACAACAGCCTCAATGGAAAAAGCGGTTAAGGCCGCTTACGACAAGGGTGTGGTAGTTGTATGCGCGGCAGGCAATGATTCCGGTCCTGTAGGTTATCCGGCCAAATACGCGGAGTCAATAGCTGTATCAGCCTCAAATTCCTCGGATAAGATAGCGTCTTTTTCTTCCAGAGGTCCTGAGATTGACTTCATAGCTCCCGGAGTCAGCGTTTATTCAACCTTCAAGGGCGGCGGATACAAAACATTGTCAGGCACTTCAATGGCATGCCCGCACATGGCAGGGCTTGCCGCATTAGTCGTGCAGTTAGGAATAACAAAGCCGGAAGAAGTCAAACAGACTCTTGCGAAAGCCGCCGTGTCGTTGAATCTTAAGCCGGAGGAACAGGGAGCCGGTCTTGTCGACGCGGGAAAACTCATTACGACGCTTATGCAATTAGCGAGTTTAAAATAACTTGACTATCAAAAACTTAGAAAAAGAAATAGGCTGTCCGTATGGACAGCCTATTTCTTTAAACTCTTCACCTCTTACCCTTTACTCGTAAATGCTCACTGAAGCACGTCATTCCCGTGTAAACGGGAATCTATGGATTCCCACTCCCTGCTTACTACCTGCAGGGACAAGTTTCGTGGGAATGACAACGGGATTCGCTGAATATTTACCTTTACTCTTTACTGCTGTTTACCAGGACTCTCCTTCGCCTACAAGTTCGTCAACCCTGTCTTTGACTATTTTTGATTTATTGGCTTTTCTCTTTTCCATCTGACCGCGCAGTTTGGTAATCTCTTTGTCCAGCTTTTTTATTCTTATTTCCTGTCCCTTAAGTTTGAGATCAAACTGTTCGGCGACTTTTGCCTCCAGTTCTTTTTTGATTTTGCCTTTTTGGGCGTCGTCGGCTTTTTCATAGGACGCGCCTAATTCCCTTGTGTCAAATTCAAGGGAAATGCCTTTTACGACGTCCTTTTCCAGTGCTTTGTCTTTTTCAAATCTGGCAAAAGCCAGCATTTTGGCTGTCTGGCGCACCAGCATTTTGTATTTGGCAGGCGCCAGATTTTTAAGCTGTTCAAGTTTTTCAAGAAAAGCAGGGTTGTGATCTTTTATCGTTGAACAGACCATGTTTTCAATTTCTTCAGGTTCAATGCCTCCTATTCCGTGCCGGCCCTGTTCAAACCCGGCTTTTCCCATCCGTCCCTTAACATGGAATTTTTCCACGGCCATATTCTTGCCCGGACCCATGCCCTGCCTCATTCCGGGCCCCGGCGCGAATTCAGGACGTTCGCCTCCTTCCCACGTCTGCTCCTGGACATTTTCATCTTCTTCACCGGGCTCTTCCTGAGCGCTCGCGTATGAGAATGTCCCGGCGGCCAGAAACAGGGCCGCAATCCACAATGTCAGTTTCTTGTTCATAACTCTATTTCCTCCTTTTGCGATTGAATGCCTTCATACGTGTAATCAAAATCGGAAAAATAGCTCAGAGACGTATCAAATCTGATTTTATAGATGGAGTATTCCATGGAATCCAGCTTTTCAGATACGGCGGAAGTTTCCCATGCCATAGATGTTAAATCGGGTTTATCTATATGAGTAAGGACGTTGACTGAAACGACAAAAACCGCGGCGAATGAAAGCCCAAGAGCGATTTTCTTCCATTGCATCCTGAATACTTTGATAATCTCCCTGAAACCCGTTTGCCCCGCGGCAGCCGTATTCAAAACGTTTTCCAGCGCCAAATCAGGCGGCGACGCCGTTGTTTCTTCAAAATAATCCGAAATCTTTTTTAACGCTTCCAGGTCATTCCTGCAGTCTTTGCAGGAATTGAGGTGTTCGGAAACAGGGGCTTTACCGACCTCATCCAGTTCCCCGTAGAAATACAGCAGTAGTTTTTCTTTGAATCTGCATTCCATATTCTTTGTAGTTCGTAGTTTGTAATTTGTAGTTCGTTTTTACTTATTACCTTGTCGCCTTATCGCCTTGTTGCCTTACTGCTTCTACTTAATATAACGAAAAACCCCCTGATTTTATTGCATGCCCCGTGAAATGCCGCTTGCGGCAATTTTGCCTCAACGGCAAAATTATTTCACAGGGGTAAATACTTCCTGAGTCTAGCGGTTGCGCGGGACATTCTGGCAAGAACGGTTCCTATGGGAAGGCCCATGATTTCGGATATTTCCCTGAAGGAAAGTTTAGAGTAGTGCTTCATAAGAAAGACTTCTCTCTGCTCTTCGGAAAGTTTCTCAAAAGCTTTTTCAATCGTCGTTTTGTCTTCAGCCAGCAATGCGATTTCTTCCGGGGTCTTTTCAGGTGATTTTATTGTTTCTAAAAGGGGCCTGTCTTCCTGTCCCTCGTCTATGGAGCCCATTGCTGTTCTTTTAGATTTCCTGAGATAATCTATGACAAGGTTTCTGGCAACCGCAAATATCCAGCTGGAGAATTTTTGTTCCGGGCGGTATTTATTGACGTTTGCCGCGAATTTTAAAAAAATTTCCTGAAACAGGTCGTCTGAAGCGGTCCGGTTGCCGGTCATTTTCAGGACGTAGGAATAAACGCGGGTCTTATACCTAGTAAGAAGTTCTGAAAACGCGGAATCGCTGCCGTCTTTAAACGCTTTTATGAGTTCGTCGTCGCTCTTCATGGAGTTTTTAAGTATTGTCTGAAATTTAATACTATAAATTATAGAAGTTTTTTGTTTATGCGAAAAATTATCCATGTGAGAACCGTTTTTTTTGGTCTGTTATGTATCCTCCCGGCCATGAGCATTCCATGCCTTGCAGGGCCTGATTATTCAACCGCTTACGGTTATTACCTCAAAGGCGAACTTGACAAATCAGCCGGAGAATATCTGAGGCTGGCCCAAGCTTATCCGCGGGACATACAGCCTCTGCTTGACGCGGCCGTGATTTACAAATCTTTGGGGAGGTCTTCTACCGCTATTGAGCTTTTTGAAAAAGCCCTTAAAACAGACCCTTACAACCCCGACATTTCCGTAGAATCGGGGTGGATAAAATTCCATGAGGCAGACTATCAGGGAGCTTTATCAGACTTTTCAAACGCGCTTAGAATAAATCCGCTCCATGAAAGAGCTCTGCTCGGAATCGGAAGCGTTTATTCTCACCTGGGCAAAAGGCACGAATCCCTTGAATATCTTGAAAAATACAGGAAAATAAGGCCCGGCTTCGCGGGCGCGGATTACATAATAGCGTGGAATTACGTCAATTTCAAGATGTATAAGGAAGCCGAGGGAAGACTGATAGAAGCCCTCAGAAAAGACCCGTTTTTCATAGAAGCGCGGCTTCCTCTGGCGGGAATATACGTGAGGGAACATAAATTCAACGAAGCGTGGAACCAGTACTACAGGATACTTGATTACGCGCCCGGCCACCCCTTTGCCTCAGAGATGGTTAAGATGCTGGAAGGCAAGCTGACGAAACAGCCTGAGGAAATCAGGCCTCCTTTTAAAATTACCAGGCCCCCGGAGCCGGGCATAAGCAACGCGGTGAGCTTCCTCGGCAAATCAATAAACCTGCGCGTGGGAATAGGCGCGAACATGGCAGGCAGCCAGGGCATAAACAAAACTTTAAAAATCCGTTCGTTCCACGGCTTCATACTCGCCGGAAAACTCACGGGCAAAATATACGCGGATGCGGAACCGGATGAGACATGGAGCATAAATTTTGAAAACAACAAGCTGGTTCTCAAGGATGCCAAACAGGCGGTATACGGCAGATTTACCGGCCCGATTTTATTAAGACCCAAACAGACAAAAACCGGGTCAACCCTGTGGAATAATTTTGGCGATGGCAAAATTGCCGCAGAGCGGCATTCCACAGGGTCAATCGTTTTTGAAAGAATAAAAAATTCAAAAAACCCGTATTTTGCGAATTCCGACAGGGAATTCCGCGGGATTATTGAGCTTTATCCAGTTCACGGAAAGGGAATCGGGATAGTCAACATCATTGACCTGGAGACATATCTTCTGGGCGTGGTGCCGTCTGAAATGATTTCCGGCTGGCCCCTTGAAGCCCTGAAAGCCCAGTCAGTAATAGCCCGGACCCAGGCGGTCATGAGAAGAGCGTTAGAAAAACACAAAAAAGAAGGCTATCATATATGCGACAGCCAGCATTGCCAGGTATATAAAGGCGTTTCATGGGAGACTCCTTCAACAAACAGGTCGGTCATTGACACGCAGTCCGAAATCCTGACTTTTCGCGGAAAAATAGCGAGCCCCTTTTATCATTCCAGCTGCGGCGGATACATACAAGCCTCAAGCGATGCGGCTGGGTGGGGAAGCGTGTCCTATCTTGACGGGCATCCGGATAAACTGGGAGCGCCCCTTCAGCCCCAGGATTCGCCGTGGAAATTCCATCTATGGATAACCGGAACGCCTGCTTCAAACTGCAATTATCCCGGCGTAGCCTCATCCGCTCATTTCAGATGGCTGAGAATCATAAAACACAAGGACATAGAATACAGAATCAACAGGGAGTACAATGTCGGGCCCATTAAAGCCATTATCCCGCTCAGGCGAGGCATATCCGGAAACGTCAACTCAATCCTGATAAAAGGCGTGAAGAAATCAGTCACTGTCACAAAAGAGCACCTGATACGCAACATCATGGGCTTTGCGTCCGTTAAAAGCACTCTTTTTGAAATTGAAATCAACAAGTTCAAAAACGGGAACATAAGAAATTACTGGATTTACGGGGGAGGATGGGGGCACGGCATAGGCCTGTGCCAATCCGGAGCGGCCGGTCTTGCGGGCAAATACTGGAAAAAATACAAAGAAATTCTGGATTTTTACTTTCCCGGCACGAAACTCCGCAAAATGAAATATGTAAGGAAGAACTAACCCGAAAATTTTAGGAATTTATAATAAACCCTTGATGCCTGTAAATATTTATAGTATACTGAAATAAGCGGTTTGAACCGCTGAAAACTTATGAAAAAGTCTGCGCTAACAAAACGCCAGCGCCAAATATTTGATTTCATCCTGACAAATATTAATCATTTCGGCTATCCGCCTTCTATCCCTGAAATTCAAGCGAAATTTTCTTTTAAATCTCCCAATGCGGTTCAAGACCATTTCAAAGCTCTTGAGCGGAAAGGGTATATCGCGAGGCGTCCTCGCAAGTCAAGAGGAATTGAAATTTTAAATAATAAAAATCCAAATAATAAGACTTACAACGGCGACGTCAATGTAATAGAAGCGCCCATTCTTGGGAAAATATCGGCAGGCATGCCTCTGCTTGCTCAAGAAAATATGGAAGGCTCTATATTCGTGGACAAGTTTATTTCAAAGAATAGCAAAGGGTTATTTGCCTTGAAAATTAAAGGAACAAGTATGATTAATGCGGGAATTTTTGACGGAGATTTTGTTTTGGTCCGCCAACAGCCGACAGCTGAACAGGGAGAAATCGTAGCCGCTCTGATAGAAGACGAGGCGACAGTCAAAAGATTTTACAGGGATAAAGACAAGATCAGGCTAAAACCTGAAAACGACGCGATGAAGCCGATAATCATAGACCCTGACGGAAACAACGTTAAAATAATCGGCAAAGTAGAGGGAGTAATAAGGAAAGTCTAACGGGCTAAAATTGTCGCAGACGGATACTTCTATAAGCGGTCGCGAAAGCGTTTTTATGAAAAAAAGAAAAAATTTTAATCCAGTTATTAATTTTCCGCCGCTTGTAAACAGATTAAAATGTTTTACTTATAATCCGCAAGACGGTTGTCTCTATTGCGGCAATAAGGCTTTCAGATATCATTCCCAGTCCCGCGGAAAGATATATTATCAGTGCGAAAAATGCCGAGGCATAAATCATTAATTTTAAAAAACGGATATTTAATGGAGATTGGCGGCGCGTAAAAAACAATACTGTTGTATGACCGGTGAAAGTTATATAATTGAGAGGCGATAAAAATGCAATCCATTAAATTTATTGATCTATTTTGCGGAATAGGCGGTTTTAGGATTGCCGCCGAACAAGCGTTTCAAAAATTCAATATAAGCTCTAAATGCGTTTTTTCATCCGATATAGACGAGTATGCGCGGAAATCATATTACGCCAATTTCGGAGAATACCCCGCCGGAGATTTAACAAAAATTCCGCCCGGTTCCATACCGTTTCACGACGCGCTTTTTGCAGGCTTCCCGTGTCAACCTTTTAGCATTATCGGAGCAAGCAGGGGGTTTGAAGATACGCGCGGAACGCTGTTTTTCGACATAGCTCGGATTCTCAACGTAAAAAAGCCGAAAGCTTTTGTGCTTGAAAACGTTAAAAGGCTTGTTTCGCATAACAGGGGAAAAACTATAGAAAAAATACTTTTAACTCTTAAACAACTCGGATACTGGGTTGATTATCGCGTGCTGAATGCCTTAAACTACGGCTTGCCGCAAAAACGCGAGCGAGTAATTATCGTCGGATATTATAAACCAATCAAATTTACTTGGCCGAAAGAAAGCGCGAATAGGCTCTCTTTAGAGCGGATATTAGAAAAACAAGTTTCGCAAAAATACTACGCTTCACGGTATATTCAGCAGAAACGAAAAGCCGCTCATATACCTTCCATAAGTCCGTCTATTTGGCATGAAAATAAAGCCGGCAATATTTCATCATATCCATACTCATGCGCTCTTAGGGCAGGCGGCTCTTACAATTATTTATTAGTGAACGGAGAGCGAAGGCTGACCCCGAGAGAAATGTTGCGGTTGCAGGGATTTCCAGAATGGTATAAAATAGTAGTGGATGACAGCCAAATACGCAAACAAGCGGGGAATGCCGTCCCAGTAGCGTTGATTCGCGCCGTTTTAGAATCTCTATCTGCCTTTATAATCGCCGATTTGCAAAAAACAGATGACAGACAAGAACAAAAAAGAAATCAACAGTCCGCGCTTGCGAACTGTTGATAAAGTTCGACCGCCTTTTCCCTTAAACGAGTTTCCAAGAGATTTCGGATACCGACTTGGGCGGGAAATTGTTTATTTGCTTGCGACGAAAGGGAAAGGCGTTTTAGAAGGACCGGAGTGGGAAGAAATTTTTGCGAATTGCATCGGAGCGGAATGGAAGCCGTCTAATGTGGGATTAGACGACGTTATCCTTAGCGCTTGCGCGTGGGGCGCCAAGACGGTAAAATCGCCGAATCCGATTAGGCAGACTCAGGTGCGTCTTATTTCAGGGCGAAACGCTCCGGCATACTCTTTCAGAGACTCAAAAGGGACAAATGTTAATCCAAATACGCGAGGCGAGCAAGTTTTATGCATTTGGAATGAACGCGTCTCGGCGATTCGGGAAAAATATAAACATCTTAGAACCGTAGTTTTAATTAAATCCGACGATCTTTCGGAACTTGTCGTATTTGAATTCGAAACCGTTAGGTATGAACCCGACCTTTTTTCTTGGCGTTGGAACGCTCGCAAAAACCTTGAAGGTTTTGTAAAATCCGCAGGCGAACACAAATTCACTTGGCAGCCTCACGGCTCGCAATTCACTATTATTGAACATATCCCGCCCAAAAATTTATTAATCAAGTTAAAAAGTCCGCAAAAATTAGACAAAGATGTTATTTTACGCAACCTTGGATTTAACAACGCATGGGTCAAGGTCTTAAGACGAAATGACTGATGTTTTTTCAAGAACCACGCGCTCGTCGATAATGTCCGCCGTCAAATCTTGCGGCAACGAATCCACGGAATTAAAGTTAATTAAGATATTCAAACAATCCAAGATACTTGGCTGGAGAAGGAATTGGCCGCTCGCAGGGAAACCTGATTTTGTTTTTCCAAAAAGCAAAATAGCCGTTTTTGTCGACGGTTGCTTTTGGCACGGACACGACTGCCGAAACACCAAACCTCAAGCGAATAAATCTTATTGGGTCGCAAAAATACGGCGGAATAAAACCCGCGATCGGCTTGTAACGCGCAAATTGCGCCGCGAAGGCTGGAGCGTTGTTAGACTTTGGGAGTGTGCCATCGCCCAAAACCGAATCAATTCTTTATTCAAGACCTTCTACCCTAAAGGCAGAATGGCATAAAAAATGACCAGGAGAAAATATGTTTTCTATCGATCCAAATCAACCCTAAAGACCCTGTGATTTTTCGCGCTTAATAAGGTAAATTTACAAAATAATTTTTAGGAAAATATGTGATATAATGTCTTTTAAATTATTATGTTTTTTGCGCGCCATTTGGATATAGTATTTCTTATCTATGGACTGGCCTTTGTAATCATGGGTATTGCCATTTTTACCCAGCCCCGCCGGGAAAGCGTTTTTAGGCTCGGACATATTCTTTGGTTGCTCGGCGCATTCGGCCTGACGCACGGCGCAAATGAGTGGCTGGATATGTTGACTATTATTAAGGGACGAAACAGCTCTATAGATTTAATCCGATGGTTTTGCCTGGTTATCTCTTTCGTATTTCTTTTTGAGTTCAGCCGCCGCATCTTTCGAATCACAACTCAACCGATAAACAACTGGAAATCCAGTATCGCATCCTATTTAAGCTGGCGGTTGACGCCGGCATTGGCGGGAATTATTCTAATTGGCGGTCTGGCGGCAACCGATTTCTGGCAAACGGGCTCCGCCCTGGCGCGTTATTTCCTGGCATTCCCCTCGGGAATTCTTATCGCAAGCGGGTTTCGGGCATATTATTGCCAAGAACGTTCCGTCATGGAATCGTTGAGGATGAAAAGCAATTTCATTATTGCCGGGGTCTCCTTTTTGGTTTACGGGTTTCTCGCCGGGCTGGTGGCGCCTAAAGGCAATTTTTTCCCGGCTAATTGGTTGAATACTGATTTATTTATCCAGTTGACAGGCATCCCTGTTCAGGTCTTTCGGGCCGGCTGTGCCGTAGCCGTTGCCTGGTCCATAACGCGAATACTTACTATCTTTAACTGGGAAATAACAGATAAAATCCAGCATGCGCTGGAGATGAATGAACGGATTACACAAGGTATTAATGAAAGCATTATGCTTCTTACCCTGGATTTCAGGATACTCTGGGCGAACAAAGCGCTGATTAATTCAACGCATCTTTCCCAAAAAGAGATTCTTGGTAATTTCTGCTACAGGGTGACCCACCATATGGACCAGCCCTGTCAGCTGCCCCATAATGCTTGCCCGGTAACAGAAATGATAAGGGCAGGTAAGACCATTAAAGTCATTCATACCCATTATGATAAAGAAGGCAAAGAGTTTTATGCAGAGGTTGCGGCATATCCAGTGTACGATAAGCAGGGTGCGATTACCCAGTTCGTCCATATTTCCCGGGATGTCACGAATAAGATGAAAACCGAAATAGAATTAAACCAGACCAGAGAGCAATTAATGCAATCTGAAAAAATGGCCGCCGTGGGCCAGCTTGCAGCAGGCGTAGCCCATGAGATTAACAATCCTTTGGGTATCATACTCGGTTTTGCCCAAAGCGCGGCTAAACGAATCAAAGAAGACGATCCTCTGGCGCTTCCGCTTAAGAGCATAGAACGGGAAGCTGTCCGTTGCAGTTATCTGGTGCGGAATTTGCTGGTATTCTCCCGCGCCCGGAAAAACGAGGGACAGGAACCTTTGGATGTGAATACTACGGTTAACTCGGCGCTTTCCATGATTGAGGCGCAAACCAAAACACGCAATGTGGAGCTGGTTCGTGAGTTGGGCGACGGCCTCTCGCGAATTTCTGCCAATAATAATCAGTTGCAGCAGGTTATCGTCAATCTGGCCAATAACGCGATTGACGCTATGACCGAGGGCGGCACGCTGACCGTGAAAACTTTGCTTTCCGGCACGCGGCCTGGATATGTGGAAATCATGGTCCGGGATACGGGTAAAGGCATTCCGAAGGAAATTCAAAAGAAGATATTTGAACCGTTCTTTACTACTAAAGAGGTGGGAAAAGGCACGGGACTGGGACTTTCGCTGGTATATGAGATAGTCGGCAATCACAGAGGGACCATAGAACTGGAAAGCGAAGAGGGAAAAGGCGCGGAATTTACCATCTTCCTGCCTGTTCATCGTGGATGATGAACAAGGGTTTCACGACCTGTTCAAATTTATTCTGGAGCTTTTGAGGCTGATCAAGGGAGTAAAGCCTTTGCAACTAGTGTAGATTATAAGGACGGGACAGTCCCTGTTCCCTGATGGAACAGGGACGGATTTATCCGACCCGAATAAAAGCGGGTTTGATAAATCAAACCCCTACAAAAACCATGATATCCAAATCTAAAGATCCGTTGGTTACACTACACTGGATAATATCATGAAGAATCTTGAAAAAATTCCTCGCGTATAAGGTGAATTTATGAATAAAATAAAAACAATTCTGATAGTTGATGACGAGCAAGGGTACCGGGATTTGCTGCATAGGGCGCTTTCCGAGCAAGGCTACACGGTCCTGGTGGCCGCCGGCGGACCCGAGGCTTTGGATATCTTAAAGAGGGATGAAGTGGATATCATCATTACGGATATGAAAATGCCGAAAATGGACGGGCTTGACGTTGTGATCGCCAGCAGGCAGTTGCGCCCTGATATACCGATTATCCTAATGACGGGATACGCGGTGGAGGAACGTGTTCAGGAAGCGCTCGCAAGAAAAGCGAGCATCTGCCTGCAAAAGCCTTTTCAAATGAAAGAATTGGAAACCGCCTTGCAATCTTTCCTTATAACCTGAAAACTTCAGGCGCGGGTTAACCTATCGCCAACCTTCCGAAAATTGCACTGAATTTCGGGCTAACGAGGATGTAACGAGGATGATATATAGGGCAAAAATTTGATATAGTAAAAATAATGAAAGAAAAAAACTTGGAAGACCAAAATTTCTCTTCTCCGAGAGGAGGGGAGTGGATTGAAACACAGACCCAGCAAAAATTAAAAGGAACCGTCGCCATAATCAGGGAGAGATGCAAGGGGTGCGGCTACTGCATAGAATTTTGTCCCTTAAAATGCCTTGAATTTTCCAAAGAATTCAACGGCAAAGGCTATCATTATCCTCACATAAAATTTCCGGAGAAATGCACGGGCTGCGACCTCTGCGGAATGTACTGCCCTGATTTCGCCATTTTCGGCAAAAAACTATTATAGAGAATAGAGATTAAGCGATTAAGAGATTAAGTAATTGAGAAATTGAGTAATTAAATTTTTAGGCTTCTTTACTTAATCACTAAGGTTAATCGGAGCAACTATGAAAGCAGATACAAAAGGCGTTTTGACAGGTTTGCATTTTATGGACGGAGACCATTCCTGCTGCGAGGGTCTGCTTGCGGCAGGGTGCAGATTCATCGGCGGATACCCTATCACGCCTTCCACTGAAGTCGTTGAAAGATTCGCGGAAAGAATTCCGAAAGTCGGGGGCGTGTTCATTCAGATGGAAGACGAGATAGCCTCCTCAATCGTGATTCAGGGCGCCGTGTGGGCGGGGCTTAAAGCCGCCACCGTGACTTCGGGGCCGGGCTTTTCCCTTATGATGGAGCACATAGGCCTTGCCGCAATGACCGAGACCCCGTGCGTTTTTGTGAACGTTCAGAGGGGAGGACCGTCAACCGGACTGCCCACCCTGCCTGCCCAGTCCGACATGATGCAGGCTAAATGGGGTTCTCACGGAGACTATGAAATAATAGCGGTTTCGCCGAATTCGCCCCAGGAATGCTTTGATTTCGCGATACTTGCGTTCAACTACGCGGAGCAGTACCGCGTCCCCGTAATGCTGATGATGGATGAGTGCGTGGGACACATGTATGAAAGAGTGAAAATCCCATCCGCCGATGAAATAGAGCTTGTTGAAAGAAGATGGGCGACCTGCGCGGCCGGGGAATATCTGACCTATAAGCCCGACGCGGACCTTGTGCCGAGGATGGCAAAAGCAGGAGACGGCTGCCGTATTCTTGTTGAAAGCCTCACCCATGACGAAAGGGGCTATCCCGTGATAACGCCCCAGGCGCAGAAGAAACTTGTCTCAAGACTTGTAAACAAAATAAAAAACAACGCTCACAAAATTTACAAATACGAGGAATACAAAATAGAAGACGCGGAAGTGATAGTGGTGTCTTACGGCATAACTTCAAGAGTCGCTTTCAAGGCAGTTGAACTTGCCAGGCAGAAAGGCATAAAAGCGGGGCTTTTAAGACTCATTGTGGTGTGGCCGTTTCCTGAGAAAAAAATTGAAGAACTGGCCGCCAAGACAAAAGCTTTTGTAACGGCTGAAATGAACCTCGGCCAGATTGTTTTAGAGGTTGAAAGATGCGCTCACGGAAAGGCAAAAACCCTGCTCGCTGGTCACGCGGGCGGAACGGTTCACAGGCCCGAGGAAATCCTGGAAGTAATAGAAAAAGCAATTAGCCCAAATTCCTCAGTTGGAATTTGGGAATTATGAATTTTTAATGTTGAATTTTGAATTAAGAATTTATAATTTAAAATTTATAATTCCGAAAAATTCAGGAGCATTTTTTTATACGGCTGTTTGTCAATGAAAATTATAGGCAACTGAATTTTTCGGGTTAGAGGTTAAACATGACTCAAACTCTGGAACTGAAAGATAAAATGGAAGGCCTTTTAAGGACAAACAGGCTCCCGCATGTCTGGTGTTCGGGCTGCGGCATCGGAATAGTTTTAAACTCATTTTTGCGCGCCCTGATAGCTTCTGAAACTGACGAGAACAAAGTGGCGGTTTCCTGCGGCATCGGCTGCACCGCCAGAATCTCCGGGTACATGAACATTGACGGATTTCACATGACTCACGGCAGGGCGTTAGCGTTTGCAACCGGACTCAAGCTCGCCAATCCCGCGTTAAAAACAGTCGCCATAGGCGGCGACGGGGACATGATAGCGATAGGCGGGAACCACTTCATTCACGCGGCAAGAAGAAACATTGATATGCTGGTAATATGCGTCAATAATTTCAATTACGGAATGACAGGCGGGCAGGCCGCTCCGACTACCACGAAGGAATCCTGCGGCACCACCGCTCCTTACGGCAGTTTTGAAAATCCGTTCAATCTTCCTTTCATAGCGGACGCGTGCGGCGCGGTTTATGTGGCGAGATGGACCGCTTTTCACGTCCGCCAGCTTCAACTTTCAATACAGGAAGCGCTGAAGAAAAAAGGATTTTCATTCATAGAAATATTCTCCCAGTGCACAGAACTTTTCCTGAGAAAAAACAAATACGGGGCAGGCCTTGACGAGATGAAATTTTTCAAGCAGAACAGCGTGATTAAAAACGGGGCCGACACCAGGGAAGCCGAATTCAATTCCAGAAACGATAAGATAGTAGTCGGAAAATTCGTTGACAGGGAAAGGCCCGATTTCAAGGAGTCAATGGACGGATATTTCGGCAAAGTTTTAAAAGATAAATTTATCAGATACGAAGGCCCGTTGCAGACGAAGATATAGAGGTCAGTAATAAGAATTAAGTTGTAAGTGGTAAGTAGTAAGAATTAAGTGGTAAGTGATAAGAATTAAGAGATACAAAAAACTTAATCCTTAATTCTTAATACTTAATCCTGAGGTAAATCCTCACTGAACACCGTTATGTCAGGCAAAAATGTAGGGGCTCAATTCATTGAGCCCGAAAAATATGCGGGTCGGATGAATCCGACCCCTACACCAACGGCGTTGACTGAATACTTACATCCTGAGTTCTTAATCCTGATACCTTGGAGAAATTATGGAAATAAGAATTGCGGGTTTCGGCGGACAGGGAGTAATGCTTGCAGGCAACATTCTGGGAAAAGCCGCTTCAATTTACGGAAACAAATACGCCACAATGACGCAGAGCTTCGGACCCGAGGCCCGGGGAGGATACGCTTCTTCCTGCCTCATAATATCCGATGAAAAAATCCTGTATCCTTATCTGACAAAACCGGACATTCTTGTGAGTATGTCCCAGGAAGCGTATACCCGCTACATCAATGATTTAAAGGAAGGAGGGACTCTCATAATAGAGGAAGAACTCGTAAAACTTGAGCCTGAGCCGAAGAACGTGAAAATATTCAAAGCGCCGGCGACCAGAATAGCCGAGCAGGTGGGCAAAAAAGTGGTGCTGAACATTGTGATGGTCGGTTTTATCGCGGGAATAACGAAAATTCTGGACAAAGAAGTTGTTTTAAAGGCTATATTGGATACGGTCCCGAAAGGCACCGAAGATATGAATAAAAAGGCCTTTGAAAGCGGCTATGAATATGCGGTAAAAAATCTATCTTGAAATGAACACTGAGTAATCGGAGGCAGATTAAATGAAACTTCTTGAATACGAAGCAAAAGAAATCTTTGAGAAATACGGAATACCGGTTCCGCATAAAATAGCGGTCATCAAGACTTTGAAAGACGTTGAACTGTGCATGATGCATCACGGAACAGCGCCTCTGGCGCCACAGGTGTCGGAGGCTATGCCGACGACCGGAACAGGCCCGTGGGTGGTGAAAGCGCAGGTTCTGGCCGGCGGCCGCGGAAAAGCCGGCGGGATAAAAATAGCAGCCACAGAAGCGGAACTTGCGGATTTCTGCAAAAACATGCTCGGGATGGAAATAGCGACGCATCAGACCCACGGCCAGGCGCTGAAGGTAAAGGAAGTCCTTGTTGAAAACGCCACGAACATAGCCCGTGAAATATACATATCAGTTGTTCTGGACAGGTCAAAGGCGACCCCCATGCTTATTGCGTGCTCCCAAGGCGGAATGTCAATAGAGGAGTTTGCAAAAGAAAAGCCCGAGCTCATCGTGAAAATGCCGGTGGATATAGACGCGGGCCTTAAGGATTTTCAGGCAAGACAGCTTGCGTTTGCCCTGAACATTCCCGGCAGCGTATTCCCCGAATTTACGAAAATCGCCCGGAACCTGGCAAAAATATTCATAGAGTCCGACGCCAGCCTCGTGGAAATAAATCCTCTGGCTCTCACGAAAGAAGGCGGGATTATCGCCATTGACGCCAAAATCGTGATAGACGACAACGCCGTTTTCAGACAGAAGCTTCTTGCCTCAAAGCCGGACCACGAGTCCTCCGAGATAGAAAAAGAGGCGAAAGAAATAGGAATAAACTACATAGGGCTTGACGGCAACATCGGCTGCATGGTAAACGGCGCCGGGCTTGCAATGGCGACCCTGGACACGGTAAAGTTAGCGGGCGGGAATGCCGCAAATTTTCTTGACGTGGGCGGAGGGGCGAACGTTGAGCAGATAACGAAAGCCTTTCAGATAATCCTGAAAGATAAAAGAGTAAAAGCGATTCTGGTAAACATATTCGGCGGCATAATGAAATGCGACAACATAGCGCAGGGAATCGTTGAAGCCACCGGGAAAATCGGACTTAAAACGCCGCTGATAGTCAGGCTGGAAGGCACGAGAGTCAAAGAAGGAAAAGAAATACTAAAAAATTCCGGCCTGAAAATAGAACAAGCCGATTCTTTGTGGGAAGCCGCGCAGAAGGCGGTAAGAAGCAGTAAATAGTAAAGGGTAAAGGGTAAGTGGTAAAGTGAGGAAAAATTTATGGCGATTTTATTGAACAAAAATTCAAAAATAATAGTTCAAGGATTTACGGGCGGCCAAGGCACGTTTCACAGCCAGCAATGCATTGAATACGGCAGCAAAATAGCCGGAGGAGTCACTCCCGGCAAAGGCGGGACTGTCCATATGGGCCTTCCTGTTTTCAACACAATGGCGGAAGCAGTTAAAAAAACCGGAGCGGACGCCGCCCTGATATTCGTTCCCCCGCCTTATGCGGCTGATTCAATCATGGAAGCCGCGTCCGCCGGGGTAAAACACGTCATATGCATAACAGAGGGAATTCCCGTCCTGGACATGGTAAGGGTGAAAAAATTTCTGAAAGGCCTTGAATCCGGCGCCGACGGCGCCGCAGGCGAAGGCAGAAAAGTTTATCTAGTGGGGCCTAACTGCCCTGGCGTAATAACTCCGGAAGAATGCAAAGCAGGCATAATGCCGGGCTATATCCACAAAAAAGGCTCCGTAGGCATTGTCTCGCGCTCGGGAACGCTTACTTACGAGGCTGTTTGGCAGCTTACCAAAGAAGGATTGGGCCAGTCAACGGTCGTGGGAATAGGAGGAGACCCTGTTCAGGGAATGAATTTTACAGAGGCGCTTTCTCTTTTTGAAAAAGACCCTGAGACGAGAGCCGTGGTAATGATAGGCGAGATAGGAGGGAACGCGGAGGAGGAAGCCGCCAGATTCGTAAAGGAAAACATGAAAAAACCGGTTTTTTCATTCGTAGCCGGCAAAACCGCCCCGCCGGGCAGAAGAATGGGGCATGCGGGCGCAATAGTGGAAGGCGGGTCAGGCGCTCATTCTTCAAAAATAGAAGCCCTGAAAAAAGCGGGCATAACGGTCATAGAAAACCTTTCTGAACTGGGGAAAACGGTTTCGGAAAAACTGAAGGAGAAAATCTATACTTAAAAAATACAATATTGAAAACCGCCAGATTATTGAGACAACCGTAGAGAATCCGCTCATCTGGCTCGCTATAAATCCCGACGCGAATGAAAGGAAAAAATTCGTTGAAGATTTCAACATAGACGACCACAACCTGTCTTCGGCGATGGACCCGGAAGAGGCCTCAAGGCTTGAGCTGGAAAACGAGCATCTCGCGCTGATATTCAAAAGGCCCAAAAACTATTCTTCAAAAGACCAGTTTCTTTTCAAGGTTTCCTCAATGGGCATTTTCCTTTACAAAGACAAACTGATAATAGTAATCTCGGAGGAAATTCCGCTGTTTTCGGGCAAGCACTTCAAGCACGTGGAAGGAATAAAAGAAGTTTTTCTCAAGCTCATTTATAATTCAATTTTTCATTTCATGGAGCACTTGAAAGTCATAAACATGATAGCGGACGAGATTGAGAAAAAGATAAACAAGTCAATGGAGAATAAATATCTTCTCAATCTGTTCACGCTGGAAAAAAGCCTTGTTTATTATCTTAACGCCATAAATTCAAACGGGTACGCTTTTGAAAGACTCAAACACCATACGGAAAAAATAGGCCTGTCCCAGAGGGCGCAGGAATTTCTGGAGGACATAATAATTGAAAACAACCAGTGCTACAGGCAGGCCGAAATTTATTCAAACATTTTCGCCTCTCTCATGGACGCCCGCGTGTCAATAGTGAACAACAACCTGAACGTACTCATGAAAACCCTCAACATTGTTACGATAAGCCTCATGGTTCCCACCCTGGTGGTGAGCATATTTTCCATGAACGTGGCCCTTCCTTTCCAGCATCATCCCGGAGCGTTCTTTCTGGTGCTGGTTTTCTGCGCCATAGCCCTCGGCCTTTTCACTATCTGGTGGAGAAAAAGGAAGTGGTAAAAAAGCAGTGGTTAGTGGCGAGTGGTTAGTAAATGAAAGTCATTATAATCAACCTGGGCTGCCCGAAAAATCTGACTGACGCCGAAATCATGGCGGGGCATCTGGCAGAAGCCGGCTTTTCTTTCACAAACAGAGAATCGGACGCCGACATAGCCCTCATAAACACCTGCGCATTCATCAAGCCCGCGGTAAAGGAATCCGAAAAAGAAATTAAAAGACTGATAGCGCTGAAAAAAAGGGGAGTATTTAAAAAAATAGTGGTGACAGGTTGTTTGGTTGAGAGGCGGAAAGAGGAAATATTAAAACGGTTCAGGGAAATTTACCCCGTTACAAATAAGCCCCGCCATAGGCGGGGCTGCCGCCGTCCCGCCTTGGCGGGAGGGCGGATTTGGAACGGGGTTGACGCGTGCGTAGGCATATCCGGAATTGATAAAATCGCGCAAGCGATAAAAAAAGGCGAAACTTTCATTCCGGAACATCCCAGATTGCCTGAAATTCACCCCGTTACAAATAAGCCGCCCCGAGGCGGCTGCCGCCGTCCCGCCAAGGCGGGAGGGCGGATTTGGAACGGGGTGAAAATGCGGCTCACAATGAGCCATTCGGCTTATCTGAAAATAGCGGACGGGTGCAACAACCGCTGTTCATACTGCACGATTCCGTCCATAAGGGGGGGTTTCCGTTCAAAGCCGCTGGAGCAGGTTTTATCGGAAGCCCGCCTGCTTGCCGAAACAGGCGCTAAAGAGATTTCGCTGGTGGCGCAGGATACCACCTCCTACGGAATAGACATATACCGCAAACCGGCGCTGGCAAAACTGTTAAAAAAATTATCAGGAATAAGGGATTTAAAATGGATAAGGGTAATGTACGCTTACCCTGAGCGCGTGGATTGGGAGCTTCTTGAAACCATAAAAAACGAAGAAAAAATATGCAGATATCTGGACATGCCTCTTCAGCATATTTCTGATAATATTTTGCAAAAGATGAACAGAATTTCCAGAGAAGATTCAATAAAAAAGACAATGGAAAGAATCAGGAAAAAGATTCCGGATATCGCTGTGCGAACCAATTTTATAGCAGGCTTCCCGGGAGAAACCGAAAAGGATTTCAGAAAACTTCTTAAATTCACCCGGGAGGCCGGTTTTTACAGCCTTGGGATTTTCAAGTATTTCAGGGAAAAAGAAACTCCTGCCTGCGCATATGAGAACCAGATTCCGGAGCGGGAAAAAACAGCCAGATTCAACGCTCTGATAGAGACGCAAAGCAGGGTGATTGACAAAATCAACGAGTCCCTGATGGGAAAGAACCTGACCGTGCTTATGGACGATACCCAGTCGGGAAGAACCGAAAAAGACGCTCCGGACATTGACGGAAGAATAATAATAACAAAAGCTGAAAATTTACATTCCGGCCAGTTTGTGAATGCCAGAATCCTTTCGGCAAAAGGCTATATCCGAACCGCCAAATTCTTAAAAAACCTGCGACCTAAAACCTGACACCCGTTAAGCAAACAGTTATTAAGTGAGTAAGTGATTTGGCGATTAAGTTAAAAAGTAAAAAGCCAATCACTCAATTTCTCAATCACTCAATCACTTAACCCCAATTCCTCAGTTGGAATTCGGGAATGCGCCTATTTATCAATAAAAATCATAGACAACTGAGTTTTTCGGGTTAGCGATTTGAGCAAAATTTGAGCGTTTCCTGAATTTTTTCATAACTCCTTAGATTAGACTATATTTAGAGAAAGGCGAGTAGGCGAAAAAGGAGGAGTTATGAAAGAGAAAAATTTAAAAATCGCCGCAGCAGCAGTTCTTCTGCCGATAGTTTTATCCGCTTTTAATGTTAAACCCGCTTTCGCAGGCAACATCTACAAATCAATGGCAAAGGAGTTCGGGGAAATATCAAAAAACAAAGGATTCAAAAAAGTCGCCGTAGTCGGGTTTTTGAACAAGAACGACGTGTCCAGGGAAGAAACAGAGTACATTTCCGACAAGCTTACGACCCAGCTGGTGCGGACGGAAAAACTGCAGGTAGTGGAAAGACAGCTTCTGTCAAAAATCGCAGAGGAAAAAAAGCTCGCGCTTTCCGGGCTGACGGCAGATGAGAAAAGAAACAAAATAGGCGAGATACTCTCTGTTGACGCCATAATAAGCGGCTCCGTATTTTCTGAGGGGGAGAATCTTAAAATAATGGCAAAACTTATTAACATAGAGAACGGCCAGATACTGAAAGCGTTTGAGGGAGAAATTGAAAGAGTCTGGACGCTTGTGCCGGAGCCTCCTGAAACGGATTTTAATCTTGATGCCGTATACGCCGCTGTTCCGGCGGATTTGAGGGACTCTCCTAAAGACAGTGAGATCTTTGTTTGTGAAAAAGCATACAGAGATCTGGAAGGCCTGCAGAAAAAAAGCGTTGAACTGAAAGCCAGATACTGGGCCGCCAAAATGAAAAGCCCGGGCTTTTCCTATTCAGAACTGACCAGAAATCCCGGGAGCGAAATCAAAAATCCCGGAGTCAAAAGAAGATTTTACGAGCTTTTGCAGAACAGCTACTATTCCGGGATAGTCAGCCTGAATTCACGGGAGCAGCAGCTGGTTCAGGCAGTATTTGACAAAGAAAAGAAAGTCAGCGACGAATGCGGATTGTATTAAACAAGATAACAGCAGTTTATAAGGTGATAAGATGATAAGTAAAATCAAAGGGGGAAATTATGTCTAAACAATTGTTAATTGCGGACGATGACGAGTCAACGAGAAAAATAGTGAGCAGAATTTTCAGGCAGAGGAACTGGGAGATTATGGAAACCGACAACGGCATTGACGCTATGAACATGATAAACAAAAACAAGCCGGACCTGGTGATTCTTGACGTTTTTATGCCTGAAATCAACGGAATGGAAGTACTGCGGAAACTGCGGAGAAACGGCGCGACAAGCTTTGTGCCGGTGATAATGCTTACCGGCGCGGATACTGCGGCGGACAAGGTAAACGGATTTGAGTTCGGCGCGGACGAATACATGGCAAAACCGTTTAAAATTGACGAACTTGTTCTGCGCGCGGAAAATCTGCTCAACAGGACAAGAAAAAACATTACGGCAAATCCTCTGACGCTCCTGCCCGGCGGGCCGGCTATTGAGGAAGAGGCAAATTGCAGGATAAAGAGTTCAAAAACTTTTGCCTTTATGCACATAGACATTGACAATTTTAAAGCTTACAACGACGTTTACGGGTATTTAAACGGAGACGCTGTAATCAAAAAACTCGCTTCAATGCTGGTTAAAATTCAGGAAGAGCGCAAAAATGAAAATGTTTTTGTCGGGCACATAGGCGGAGACGATTTCGTGCTTATCGCTGATGAGGCAACGGCTGAGAAAATAGCCTCTGGACTGGCAGCCGGTTTTGACGAAACAGCGCCTTGTTTTTATTCCCCGGAAGACAGAATGAGAGGCAGAATAACCGCAACCGACAGGGCCGGGAATCAAAAGACATTTCCGTTTATAAGCCTTACCATTGCAATAGCGTCCAATGAGAAAAGGAACTTTAATCATTATGCCAAACTCGTGGACATAGCGTCTGAGATCAAGAAATATCTGAAATCTTTTAAAGACAGGGCCGGAAGCATGTACATGAAGGACAGAAGAAAAGACTAACCCAAATTCCTCAGTTGGAATTTGGGAATTATGAGTTTTAAATGTTGAATTTTGAATTATTCTCAATTAAGAATTCATAATTTAAAATTTATAACTCCGAAAAATTCAGTCGCACTTTTTTATTCAATGAATTATCAA
>JACQWV010000034.1 GCA_016209085.1 Elusimicrobiota bacterium | reverse complement strand
GCCGGCATACTTTCAGAGAGACGCAAGCGCCTGGGAAAGGATTTCTTTGATTTTCTGGGGACAGAGGTTGCAAAAATACTTCGCGAACAGAAGTTTATAAAAGTAAAATCTTCCCGCCCAAGAAAACAGACTCTATTCGCCGTCCTTCTGGAAAAATTCCGGAACCTTTTCCGCTTTTCGTAAGCTTCTGAGGCGGATGTTATGGGCTCCAGTTCGGAGTGTAGGAATTTCCCTTTAACTCGGTAAGCGGGTGGGGAGAACTGCCGTCTAAATCCATTACAAACAGCTCCCGTTTCCCTCTTCTGGTGGAAGTAAACGCAATAAATCTGCCGTCCGGAGACCAGCTGGGATCCTCGTTTGAGCCCGCCTGATAAGTAAGTCTTCTTATCTGGCTGCCTGAGGGGTCCACCAGAAATATGTTCATGTTTTCTCTGGGGGTTTCTCTTCCTGCAAAAGTTATCCATTCGCCTGAAGGCGACCATGAAGGCGAATCGCACCAGTTCAGCCTCGTTAATTTCCTGTATTTTTTCGTTTCAAGCTCAAGCAGGTAAATCTGGGGATTGCCCGACCTGTCCGAGACAAAAGCTATTTGTTTCCCGTCCGGGGAATAAGTCGGAGACGAACTTACGCCGAATTTCGTGAGGAGTTTTTTTATCTCTTTCGTGGTGATGTCCAGCAGGTATATGTTGGGGTCGTCTCCTCTTGAAAGAGTCATTACCATCGCCATGCCGTCGGGCGAAAATCCGCCCGGAATGTTTAACCCCTGGTAGGTGGTAAACGGCTTAATTTTGCCCGTTTTGAGATCTATTTCAAACATGTCCGGGTTTGAATATTTATAAGTGGTGTAATAAATTCTGATCCCGTCCTGCGACCAGCGGGGCAGCAGGGAAATGCTTCTATGCGAGGTGAGTTTTACCAGATTTTCGCCGTCGTAATCTATCATATATATTTCCTTGTTGCCGGTTGAATTATTGGAAAAAGCTATTTTTGAATGCGCTATTCCGAGCCTTCCGGTCAGGCGCATGATGACGTCGTCCGAAAACAGATGAGCGGCGCGTCTTTCTCCGCTTTTTTTTCCCTGGTAAAATTTTTCCATTACCGTTTTTTTTGCGGCGAGGTCGTATATTTTGGCGGAAAAAGTCCAGACGGTTTTGCGGCTTGACGCTTTTGCCGTTATGAGGTAATCGGCGCCTGTTTTTTTCCAGAAATCAAGAGAAGCTTCCTCAACTGAAAGATTCGCCGGATTCACCGGTTCCTCCCTAATGTCAAAATATCTGGAAAAAAGAAGGTCGGCTCTGGATATCTCCCTCATTTGCTCGGCCAGGTCCATATCGTCCGGGCTTGAAACCTCCGACGGCAGGAATTTAGCGAGGGCTATTGACGTTTTTTTGAATTGTCTTGAGCCGGAAATTCCTATGTAAATGTCGGTTTCCGCGAAGGCAAAAGAAGGGTAAAGCAGGACAGATAACAATGCGGGAAAGGCGAAATGGCGAAATGGCGAATGGCAGGCTGTCATTTTCATTCAGCGTTATTTGTTTGTAGGTGATTTTGCCTTTGGCGGCTCTTTGAGTTTGTTTATCTGTTCTTTTGCGGCCCGGGCTTCGGCGGATTTGGGGAAGTCTTTTAAAATTGATTCCATGTATTTCAGCGCCTCGGCTTTTTTGTCCTGGGGAAGTTTCATTAGGGAAAGGGCGTATTTCAGGCGGGTCTGCGGTATTTTGGCTGATTTCGGAAATTTGTCAAGAACGTTTGCATAACTTACAGCCGCATCCTGCCAGTTTCCCTTTATGTAAAAGGCCTCGCCGAGATTGAAATAAGCGCTCTCCACCATGTCTCCCTGCGGAAATCTGGAGAGATAATTTTTAAATCCGTTTATTGCGGAATCATGATTATTATTCAGAAAAGCCGAATAGGCGTCGTTGTAGATTTTTGCCGGAAGAAGAGTGGTTTCAACCTCCTCCTGCTGTTTTTTTATGGTCTGTCCTATCGCGTTGACTTTTCTGTTCAGCGTGTTTTCAAGCTCGTCTATTTTGGCAGAGAGGCGGTTCATCTGGGTTGAAAGATCTTTTATGTTTTCCGAGAAAGCGTTGAGGTTTGACGAGAGATTGTCCATTTTTACCGTCAGGTCTGCCTGGTTTTTCTGCATGGTGCCGAGATTGTGATTCAGGTCATCCATCTGGCTCTGCATCTGGAGCATGTCGTGCTGAGTGGCCACGCAGCCGCAAATGAGGAAAGATGATAAGATGATAAGGTTATAAGGTGATAAGGAATGCAAAAACCTGCGTAAGATTTTCATTTTGACCAGGGACTTATGGCTCCTGCCTCAATTATTGACGGATTCTGAATTTAGTTTCTCCCCTTCTGTTTTTTGCCCAGCATTCGTCGGTCTGAGCGCTGCATACGGGTTTTTCTTCGCCGTAGGAGATGGTGCCTATTGAATTTTCGGGGATTCCGAGCCGCACGTAATAATCTCTTACTTCTTTGGCTCTCTTCTGGCCCAGCGCCAGATTATATTCAATGGTTCCCCTCTCGTCGCAGTGGCCTTCAACGAGCAGTTCCCATTCTTTGTGATTTTTAACGATATCGGCGTTTGCCTGCAGGGTTTTGCGCGCCGAATCAGAGAGCAAATATCTGTCAAAATCAAAATATATTAGTTTCAAAGCGGTATGTTCCGCAAATTCCGTCCCGCGGATGTTTCCTTCGGCGTCAAATGTGTCGGTGCTTTCCACCAGGGGGAGAGTGGCGGTATCTTCAATGCCTGCAAGGCTTGCATCCGTTTTTTTAACTCCCTTTTTGTTGCAGGCCGAGAAATTCACCGCGATGCCCGCAGCGAGGGTGAATAACAAAATCAGTTTTAAGTTTTTTAAAGTCATATTTTTTTCCTCCTTTTTTGTCTTTTATGAACTTGATCTTACCACACGACTAAAATATTAAACTTAACTTATGGCTTTGAGACCTTTAATTTATTTTTTAAACATTTCAATCTTTTCAACCAGTAATTTTCTAATGCTTCTCTAATCTCACTTTTCGTTAAATTAGTTTTTCCATCATAATCGCCTCTATTTTCCAAGTGATAGCGTAAATAATCAACTATTGCTTCTACTTCTTGCAAAGTAAATAAGGAAAATCTATATATGCTATAATCCCAGCAAGTAGCTTCTCCATATACTGTAGATTTACCAGACTGGTCAATGCTAACTGGCATATCTTTATGAGAATTTGTAAGACCATAACATAGATAAAAAATCACATCTATTTCTGGTAACTTGTCATCAATATATGCAATAAGATACGCTGGCAGATAGAAACGAAAAGCTGGTTCAGAAAAAAAACTTAATGCAGATTTCCATGTCTTGTTTAAAAATTTAGCATCTAATTTTGTCCAATCATCTTTTCCTCTAAAGGCTTTTTTAATGTCAAATGGTTCGCCTGCCATATCATGATAGACGATATTCCAATTTCCAGGAAATTTATTATCCTTAAATGTATTATAAATTTTCTCTTTTAATTTTGCTTGTTTTTCATTCATAATTTAATCAAAATTTACGGTTCTAAAAGAGGGATCTGGTATATATGGTCCACACTTTTCTTCGTAATATTTAATACACTTTTGCTGGCCTTGTTCGCGTTCATATAGCTCCTGTTGATGACCAGGATCGGGCACGCCAGCATAACAACGATTAGTTCTCTCTTTGTGCGCATCTATACAAGCCTTATGTCTTGATATATTAATTAGTAAAGTCTCACAGTCTTGTGTTGGATTACAACTCATTTGTACAGCGTCACATGCAAGTCGGACTTTCTCATTAAGAACCTTGAGTTCCTCTTTTGTGCAGGTATAATCATTTAAAAATTCGCGTGATTTAGATATAAACTCCCTAATCTTATTTTGCCAGCTCTCAATTTTTCCGGTAAAAGTATTCACTGAATTCTTTAGCCCTTGGACGCGATTTCTCCAATCCAAAACTTTCTGGTTGTGAATCTCTATTCTGCGTTTTAAATCTCTACCCCATGCAACGAGCCTATTATACCAGTTCATGCAGTATTGATTAACCGGCTGACCAGCGCATTGCTGATTATAAGCCGCCACTTCTGCGTTGTATTTGTCTACTTCCTGTTTCAGTGCTTCTGCTTCTTTGTCAAGTTGAACGCCTTCTGCATATAATGTGCTGTCTTTGGAATTAAGATTGTATGCTTCTTGAAGCAGCGTCCCCTTTGTCGTCTCTATGGACTGCCACTCGGCTAATAACTGATATGCAATAGGATTCTCATGTTGTTGAAGTTGAGGCGGATATTTTAAGGCATATTTATAATACGCATTATCCAAAATCCATGGATGATACGGTCCCCAAAAATATCCAGGTGCCAGCTTTTGAAATTCTTTCTGTAAATATAATTGTATATCATTTTTAAAATCAATAATTTTAGTGGCTCTATAATCAATTTCTGAAATTGAATCGCAGGATTGTTGATTGAGATGTTTTAAAAAAGAAGTATTCAAACCCTTGTCAAAATCAAAACTGAGGTCGTTCGCAGCATTTGTGGTTTGTGAGGCAGCAAAACAACCAAAGAATATAAGGAAAGATAAAAATATCAATACCCGCCTCATAGTAAATCCTTCTTTTCAATAATGGTAACTATTCACTGAAAACCGCGTTCAGTGAATAGTTATCAATAACAATAATATTACTGCGGTTCAGACAGTGCGGAATTTGCTCGGAAAATCCCCCTTCTTCCCCCTTTAACAAAGGGGGAAAAGAGGGGGATTTGGAACTACTGTCTGAATCACAGTAACAATAATATTAAATAATTAGGCCTATTGCAAGAAGCAGGCCGAAGACTCCCACGAATTTTGCGGTTTCTTTCACGAGAGCGGCCAAATCCCCGTTTTTCAGCAGGACAAAAAGTTTTTTAGCCAGAAGCATGGAAAGCATCGGGAGAACCGCTGCGGGCAGAGACCCCAAGAGAAGAGTAGAACAATAAGCGGATACAATCAGGATTTTATAGTACGCGACGGATTTTTCCATGCCCAGGAACTGCGCGAAAGTTTTTATGTTTTTACTGGAATCGTAGGAAATATCCCGCATGTTGTTGGCGTGGAGGATGCCCGTTATCAGGAGACCGAGAGGTATTGACGCCAGGAGAGCGGAGGGAAGTATTTTACCGGTTTGAATCAGCGCTGTCCCTGTGACGATGAGGGGGCCGAAAGAAAGGAATATCCCCGCATCCCCCAATGAGCGGTATTTATAATGAATCCCGTCCGCAGTGTAAAACCAGGCCAGAAGCGCTCCTGCCGCTCCGAAAACCAGCATAAGCGGCGCGTTGTTTTTTATCGTCAGGTAAATGCCGATTAATGCCGAGACGAAAATCATCAGCATTGAAAACCTTATGGTTTTTTCAGGGGTGAGCAGTTTATCCGCTATGGTTCTGTCGTCAGCGTAGTCAGGCATGTCAATTCCGTTTTTCCAGTCAAAGTAGCTGTTGGCGAGATTCGCGCCTGAATGGACCATCAGGGCGGCCAGGAATGTCCAGAAACAATTCAGACCGGAAAAAGAGCCGTTTTTGAAAGCGACTGCAGAGCCGACTGCTACGGGAACCATGGAAGCCGGCCATGAGTACGGCCTTGTCGCCATAATGATTTTTTTCATCAACTCCTCCTTTGAGCGAGAGCCATTAGATAATTTTTTAAATCTTCCGTTTTTTCCCTGTTGGGGAGTTTCTCAATCAGGGGAAAGAGATTTTTTACGTTTTCAACAGCCGTTTCCCTTGCCCTGGCCGTAAATCCGTTTTCCCTGAGCATTTTTGATATTTCAGCGGCGCATAGCGGGTCCGGCAGGGATGATTTTTCAATAACCGACAGTTTTTCCTCTATTTTACGGCCCATGTCTCCGTCGTCAAAAGCGAGTATGACCGGCAAGGTCATCTTGCCGTTTAATATGTCTTTCAAGCCGTCCTTCCCCGAATCCCCGCTTCCGGTTTCAATATCTATGGCGTCGTCTATTATCTGGAAAGAAATTCCCGTTTCTTCTCCTATTTTCCCGCAGACATCAAGAAGGGAGCAGTTTTTTGACAGGTAGCACGCGGCAAGAGCGCACCACCTGAAGAGCGAGCCTGTTTTATTAGATATTATTTTTCTGAGTTCCTCTACGGAAATTCTTTTGTGTTTAAAATTCTCTTCCATCAGTTCGCCTTCAGCCATTTTCCGGACAGCGTATACCAGCTCTATGGTAAGATCCTTTGATATTCTGTCGGTCAATTCAAACGCATGGGAAACGATGAGGTCGCCTAAAAGTATTGATATGTTGATGCCGTCCCTTTCCTGAACCGTAGGCAGACCTCTTCTGAAGGACGAGCCGTCTATGCAGTCGTCGTGCAGGAGGGAGGCGGTGTGTATTAATTCCGCGCATACGGAAATCTTCTCGGAGACTTCTCTTTTAAGGGAGAGAGCGTCTGCCATGAAAAGGGTGAATCGCGAGCGGGCGCCTTTTCCGAAAAATGCAAACGGATGCCCGGATGCGTCGTAAACGGACTTGTCAATGCTTCTGAATATTCCGGATAAATCCGATGCGATGCTTTCAATGGATTTTTCAATGTTGTCGGCGGTTTTTGTCATCTGGTCATATTATATATAATAAGAATGAATTAATGAATCACCATCACACGGACAATGAAAACAGCCTGCGGCGTCAGGAAAAGAGCATAAGCATGGTCTTTTTTGCGACTGCCGGTTTTGCCGTGATTGAGGTCATAGGGGGGGTCTTGACGGGCAGTCTTAGTCTGCTTTCGGACTCTATTCACATGTTTACCGATGCCGCTGCTCTCGGGATAAGTTTTTTTGCTGCAAAAATAGCTCTTGTAAAACCTTCTCTGGAGAAAAGCTTCGGCTACAGAAGGATTGAAGTCGTTTCTGCCATGGCAAACGCCCTGCTTCTGTGGGCTGTTTCCGGATTTATGCTGCGCGAGGCGTGGCAGCGTTTTAAGGCTCCGGTTGAAATATTGACGGGCCCGATGCTGGTAGTCGCGGGCATGGGGCTTGCGGTTAATCTGGTCTCCGCGTCCATACTCCGCAGGCACTTAAAAGACAATTTAAACATAAAAGGGGCTTTTTTCCATGTGCTGGGAGATATGCTCGGTTCAGCCGGCGTGATTGCCGCAGGAGCGGTTATTTATTTCACCGGATATTACAGGATTGACACTTTTGTCTCTATTTTCATCATAGCTCTGATACTTTACGGCTCGTCAAAGCTGATAGCCGATTCCTTTCATATACTTATGGAAGGGACTCCCAGAGACATATCTTTAAAAATCGTTGAAACCGAATTGCGTAAAATCGAAGGGGTGGAAAACATTCATGAGCTTCACATCTGGAGCGTGTCGAGCGATTTCAGACTTCTGACCGCGCATTTAATCGTAAGGGACAGACTCGTTTTTGAAGAAGTATTGAAGCAGGCGGTCTGTCTTGTGTCCGAAAAATTCGGCATCAAACATTCCGCTTTCCAGATAGAGTTAGAGTTTATTGAAAACTCATCCTGCGATACCTGCCCCGTTAGAGACACACAGGCAAGAACTGTCTCTAACGGGGTTTGCGCCGAATGCCAATGCAAATGACAGAGCATCCTTCCGTCGTCGGCATAAAAAAACAAATTTTTAAGTGGCGGTTTGAATATCTCTCTATTCTTGCATTAAAAGGGCTTAGCGCGCTTGCGTGCAGATTTTTAGTTTTCATTCTCCTTGCGGGAATACTTGACTATTTCTGGGTTTTCAACAAGGATTTGCGGCTGTTTTTTCTTTTTGCATTTCTGGGCTTGTGCGGTTTATGGATTTATTTTAAGGCCTCGCCAAAGGCGGGCAGGCATTTATTCAAAATTAAAGGTTTTATTCAAATAGCGCAGAAAGAACTGCCGTTCCTGTCAAAACATCTGGAGCCTGCCGTTGATTTCATATATTCTTTTGAAAAACAGGCTGGAAATGTTTCAGGAGAATTTGTCACGGAACACCTTAAACAGACCGCTTCTTTAATAAAAAAAGCAGGCAGTTACTCTTTCTTCAAACCGGACAGATTTTTTAAACGAATGGCGTTTTTAAACGCAGCTTTTTTTGCAGCTACCGCGGCTCTGCATGTGAATAACCCCTTGATGCTTTCAAGAATTCTCCTGCCTTTGAGAGAGGAGCCTCTTGAAAGTCTTCTCCTCATAGAACCCAAAGACGGTTTCAGGCTCAGAGGCAGCAGTTTTGAATTAAAAGCGGCATGGATTGCCCGCATGGCCGGAAACCCGGTTCTTAAAATAAAAGGGCATTCAGGCTCATGGGTGAAAACAGAATGGACAAAAGTTCCGCCCGACGCGTACAGATACGAAATCGCAGACATCAACGAGGATTTGTTTTACAAATTGACGTACAAAGGCCTTGAAAGCAGGGTTTATAAAATATCCCTGAAAGATTACCCGTCTTTTGAAAAAATTTCGTGCGCCGTGTTTCCCCCTGTTTATGCGGGCAGGCGGAATGAGGTTTATGATGTTCTTCCCCCGGAACTGGCTGTTCTGAAAGGCTCAATAATCAAATTGAACGCCGTATCCGGCGAGAAACTTTCCAGAGCTGAATTCTTTTTTTCGGAAAACGGCGCGGAAAGCGTCGTTAAACTGAAGAATGTAAGCGGTCTTGCCTATGAACTGAATTTTAAGGCGGAAAAGGATTTGCAATATCGTTTTTCAGCTGTTTCGGAACATGGCCTGGAAAATCCGGAAAGAATTTTTTATTCCATCAAGGTCGTCGGAGATAATATTCCGGAGATTGAAATCGTTTCCCCTGCCTTTGAAATGGAGGCTTCTATGGAAGACGAAATCAGGATAACCTACGCGGCCATAGATGACCTTGGAATTTCAGTCATAGAGCTTGTCAGGGAAGTTGAACTTCACGGCAAAATTCTGCCGGAATTCGGTCTTGTTGAAAAAGCGGCGTTCTTTCCGGAAAAAGACGCGTTGAAATTTTCAGGGGACGTCGTCTCGGAATTTTATGATTTGCCGGATTCATGTACGGTCAGTTTCTATCTGAGAGCGCATGACCATTGCCCTGAACACGGACAATTATACGGAACCGCCGGGCCGGTAAAAGTCAAAATCAGGGATTTCAGAAGGAAACACATGGAATCGTTTGAAAGAATTTTAAATACGAAGGTTTTAATGGAAAAAATCCTTGAAAAGCAGGAAAGAATGGCCGCGGGTTCAGCTGTTCTGGAGACAATAGAGGATTTCATTAAATCGTGGAATTCCCTTGCAGGGCACGCTGAAAAGACGCAGAGTTATTTAAAGGAAGACCCTTATTTCAACAGGGGATTTATCCAGGAATACGGACTTTTAAAAGACAATGTAAAATATCTGAACGCCGTAAAAGTAAAGGAAACAGCCGGATATTTGTCGTCCGGGAAAGCCGTTGAATCCGCCGGAAATCTCAACGACTTGTCGGATTTTTTGAAGAAAAATATTTCAAAACTGCAGGAAATGGTCAATTCCCAGTACGTTCAGGATTTGCATTTCACAAGCCAGAGCGCGGATTCAAGCGCTTCCAACCTCAAGAAACTCCTTCAGGACGCAAAGAACGCCGGCTCATCTGAATCTGCGGGATGGGACAAACTTGAAAAGATGATTCAGAGAATAAGCCGGGAGCTTTTTGAAATGGCGGCGTCTGTTGACGCGGCGCAGAAATACCATGATATAAAACCCGATGGAACCAAAGTTTTCCAGGTGCCTCTCAAGAGCGCAGCCGGTCTTGCTGAAATGCTTTTTGACGCCATAAAAAACAGGGAGCTGGAAAAAGCTCTTTCCCTTGCGGAAAAGCTTCTTGAAAAAATGGAAAGGACAAAACAGGTGCTTAAGGAGTTTTCGGTTCAACAGGCGGAAAACTCTAAGATGCTCGGAGAGTCCCGGAAATTAAAAGAAATAAAAAAGATGTGGAAGGATTTATACGACAGCCAGGCCGAGGCTTTATCCGCCGATACGGGATATATGGATGATTTTCTGCCCCGGCTTGACGGGAACAAGGCCGGATTTTTTGAAAACACGCTTGAGGAGCAGCGGCGCCTGATTAATCTGGCGGAAAACGCAAAGGGTTTCCCCAAAGACCTTTCTGCCGGAATGAAAAAGCTCCTTAAAGACGTTTCGGACAGGAAAGAGGTTGAAAACGCGGGCAAAAGGTTTGAAGAACTTGCAGAGGAAATTTCAAAGAATCCCGGATTCGGGGAACTGTCTGAAATCCAGAAACAGATTGCCGCCCGCTTTGACGTTTTAAAGAACGATTCTACTTTCATAGGCGACAAGGATAAAGAATTCTTTGAAAACGCGGTAAAAGAGCAGGAAGGAATAACACAAACCGCCGGAATTCTCTCTGCAAAAATACAGGAAATAAAAAAAAGATTCGCCTTGGTTTCAGACGAAATCTCGGCAAGACTGGGAGAGGCTGAGGGAGAGATGCGAAAAGCCTCTGTTTCGCTTAATCTGAACCGGTTAAAATCAGCAGTGGAGCATCAGGCAAAAGCCCTTGAAAAGCTTGAAATTGCAGGCGGTTCCATGGAGAGCCTTATGAATATGCAGCAAGGCATTGAAACGGGAGCCTCTAACTTTTTAAGTCCCGGCCCGAAAGCGGCCGGCGGCGGATACGGCGCTGACGTTTCCAGAGTCAATCTCCCGGACGAGCGGGATTACAAGCCGCCGCAAGATTTAAGGAAAAAGGTAATAGAATCGCTTCAGGAGAGATACCCGAAATCGCAGAAAGAATTGATAGAGGAATATTTTAAAAAAATTTCAGAGTAACCCCGTTAGAGACAGGTCGTGCTTGCACAACCATGCCTTTGGAATGAATCTTTTGTTTGAGCTTCTATGATTTGAATATTTTCAGCATTTTTAATTGACACTTTCACTGGTGTGTCTCTAATGTAGTGTCCCTTAAATAACTTGACATTTGATTCTGCATTGTAGGGGTCGTCCCTCTCCTTGTGGGAATGACAACGGGATTCGCTGAATATTTACGATATTTAAGATATAAAGGGGTTGCTTATGAAATATATAATTGCTTTTCTGATGTTTTTTGTTTCCGCTGACATATCCTATTCAGCCTATATTTCTTCGCATAAAGGATGGGTTGAAATTAAAAAAGCTTCCTCCGGCGAGTGGTCCCGGGTTTCCGACGAAGGCAGGATAAATCTGGCTGAGGGAGACGAGATGAGAACCAGAAGAGCGTCCATGGCGGAACTTTACATGGACGACGGTTCAAAGATTTCCATAGCTCCGATGTCTTTTTTCAAGGTTTCAAAGGAGAACAAGGAAATTTCTTCTCTCGGTCTCTTCGCCGGCAGGATAAGGTCCTGGGTCCGGAAATTTTCGAAGAAATTTGAAGTCAGAACGCCAGCTGCAGTCTGCGCGGTGAGGGGAACGGATTTTGTGGTTTCTGCGGACGAAACGGGAAACACGCGGGTTGAGGTTTATGAAGGCAGCGTGGTAGCGGGCGACGCGTCCGGCAGAACAAGCCTGATAAGAGAGGGAGAATTGATTGACATTTCAAGAGACGTTCCGATGGGCTCTCCCCAGGTAAATCCGAACCCGCCGGCCTCCATGGAGTCAGCTGTTACGGATTCCAGAACGCTTGCGAAAATGGAAATATACAATGAGATATCAAAGGAAGACGTAATTAAAAGCGCCCAAGCCGAGATTCAGTCGGCCGAGTATCAGAACAGAAAAGTCGCAATAGACGCGTTCGGCAAGAGGGTGAGAATGGAGGAATACGTGGTAAGGCCGGCTGCGGACCAGTTTAAATACGTGGTGTTGAACACGAGAGAAAGCAGGTTTGACTTCGGGAAAATACTTTTTACCTTTAACAATGCCCTGCCTGAAGATTTAACGCTCGCCACCAAAAACATGATTTCGGCAAGCGGAACCGCCGCGCCTCAATGGTATCTGACAGACATGAACAGCGTCATGTCCAACACCAAAGACAAAGTCACGGAAGACGCCTCGGGCGGCCACATGGTGCCTGACAATGCTTTGAATCCGACCGAGTGGAACATATTTTTTACAAATTACGCTTTCTACGCTCAGGGCGGGGATATGCCGGTTGAAAACGGCGGGATGGGAAAAATGATGTGGTCGTACACGGATATAAACGCGGACAACACGATGCAGTCCGGGGAGCTTACCTATCTGGGCGGCAGCGCTCCGGCGGTTTTGAAGACCAATCCTTCCGGGGACGACGTGTTTCACGACACGAACAAAAATACCTATTCAGATTCAGACGGGACATGGATACAGGTAGAGGACTGGGCGCTTTTTGACAACGGCAAAACAGTTTCAACGGACGATCTGGCGTCAAAGTTAGGCGCCACAAAAGATGAGATGACGGACAGGTTGAATTTTGAAAGGGTTTATACCAGCTCGCTTTTTAACGGCAGAACGATAAATCTGGAATTTTCAGCGAAATTGCTTAAGGATGCAGGACTGCTAAGATTTGAATAAGAAAAATCAGGAATTAGAAATTGTAGGGGTGGCATTTATGACACCCGAAAAGAACGGGCTTGATAAATCAAGCCCCTACAAAATTTGAAAGTTAATTTGAGGATTTTATTCTGAGGAGGTTTCAATGTTGAGGAACATCAATAAATATAAATTTTTCCTTTTGTTTACTCTACCCTATACCCTCTACCCTATACCCTATCTTCATTCCCAGACCAAAGTAACTACCATCATCAACGCTTCTCTTTTAGGCGGTCAGTATTTTCTGGACGATGAAAACGCTTCTTTTGAAGGGAACCTGAATCTTTTCGCTTCTCCTGTGATAAAATTCTCGGACAATGTAGAACTGGTCCCTCTCTATACAGGTTATTACAACGGAACGCAGGACGTGCAGGAACTGGCAGGAGGCGGGGTCCTTACAAGAGAAAGGCAGAACCACGCTGTTTCCCTGAAATACGTGCGTTCAAAGGATTTCAACAAATTCAAGCCGAGGATTTCCTACTCTATTTCTTATGTCAAGGAGACCGAAGACGAAGACTGGGGCGACGGCCTGTTTGATTACAATACCATGTCGGCCGGGATTGAGGCCGAGCAGGAAAGGCCTGATGCCGCATTCGTAGAATCCTATGATTTTTACATGATAAAATACCCTAATTACAGCACTTTGCTCTCCCAATCAGGAACCGTCATAGATACCGCGACTTATTCCGAGCTTTCCGTAAACGCGGGGACGGACGTTCTGGACAATGCCAATCACAAATTTGCTTTTAAATACACATGGTTTCCGGAGCCACTTGTCCTGAGCGGGGGATATGAATTCACATACAGGACATACGGGGACCAGGCAGTCGTTGCAAAACCGGCTACGGGAACTCCTTATTTCACCTCGGACAAAAGAAAAGATTTAGTAAATGCGGTTTCCTTCAGCGCCGTCAGAAACATAAAGCCCGTGTATTTAAGAGGCGTTTTCAGGACAACGTGGCTCTCTTCAAACCAGAATTCGTATGATTCCTCAAGGACAAAATACGTTGACGACAACTACAGCTATCTTGAATTTTATCTGGCGCCTGAAATGAGCATGAAACTCAAAAACGAGTCTCTTTTTTCTTTTTCAACGGGCCTGAAAAAACTCTATTATCTGGGAAGGCTTGTTCAGGATGCAAGCGGCAATTACTCCGGTTCAAAAATTCATCAGACTTCCTGGCTTTCAACGCTTTCAGCCAGATACCCGCTGACAAACAGATTTTTCGCAAGAGCTTCTTATTCGTACCAGATTTCAAGCTCCAACATGAAGTACGAGGCGGGTTACAGGTATAATTACCGGGCTTCAAATTACCTTCTCGGAATAGAGTGGGAGTTTTAAAAATCAGTGGCAAGTGGATAGTGACGAGTGGTTAGAAAAAAACCGACAACTAAGCACTAACCACCAACCACTATTCACTGAAGTTAAAAGGGAGAAACTATGAAAAAAATATTAAGAACATTAATTATAATCAGTTTTGCAGCTCAGGATTTAAATGCAGCCACTGCAACCACAAATTACATAAACATAAAAGTGAATGACGGAGACACAAAAGCTTCAATGTCCAACGTTACAGTGGCATTGGTGCCTTTTTCAGCTTTAGGCGAGCCGGATACCAATTATATCTATATATTGGAAACGGACGTAAACGGCAGCGCTTCCACGCTTGCTGCAAGTGGTTATGAATATTTTATAGCTGTCGCCACTCCGGGATATAGCCCCACTGTAAGAGACCAGATGATGGACCCTTACGGGAATTTCAACCTTATGCTTAAGGCAGACATCGTCAAACAGTATTATCTTCATAAACTTCCTGCCGGAACTTCCAGCACGCTTAAAGTAAATGTGAGCGGAGTAAGCATTGGCGATTATCTCATGACCGAGGTTTACTATAACATGAGCGGGGAGAAAGCGGCTTATGGTATATTCAAAGCTACTGCCACAACAAATCAGATGGAAATTTACAATGTTCAATCAGCCAATGCCGGAGATTTGGGCGTTAGTATCAATATACCTGGCCAAAATAAAGCCATGGCCGTAATTCTTAGCAGCGCTTTTCCGCAGGTAGATGTAAAAGACATAGACATGACAGGCGCCCTGCCTCCTGTAACGAGTTTTGAAACAGGCGGTTCAACTATTCCGCCATGTTTCCAGGGAGTTGTGCAGGATTCGGCCGGAAATCCCATAGAAGGAGCCAGAATAGAAGTTTCAAGCTGGGTTTACTATGCTACAGGATGCGGAGGAGGCCCGTGCTGGCAGCAGGATAGCCGTTATGAAAATTTCACGGACTACAATGGAAGATTTCTCTTTTACGACATTCCTGATAAAGGCAGCGCTTATGATGTGGATGTTAAAAAATTAGGCTTTAAGAGTTTCAAGGGTTCGGTAACTATGCCGGTTACTGCAGGTATTACATACCAGTTAGCGATCGCGACTTATTCTTTAACAGGAATTTTGCAATTCAACGGAAATCCTGTTCCATCCGGTGAAATCGCGGTTTATGGAGACTGGAATTCATACAACTCAACTGATTCTTACAAAGGCAACAATGGCATGCAAAGCGATGCCAGGTTCAGGGCAAATCCGGACGGAACTTTTACAGTCAGCGGTCTTCCTGACGGCAATGTAAGAATGCATGCTTCTTTCTGGTCTTCCTGGCGCGAATTTAACCAGGGCAATGACCAGTCAAGCAATACGGATGATTTGAGAATAGTCATTTCTTCTGCCGGTGCTAATGCCCCGGCTACTGTCAACGGCCCGGCATGCGTTCCAGGACAAGTCTGGGTTGTCACGTCAACCGGCACTTGTTTTTCAAATGGACAGGTTGTTTTCAATATAAAGCCTTCTGACGCAAATACTTTAGGCAAATTACAAGGAGAGATTATTTTTATAACAACTTACACTGTCTCAGCCTCTTCTCCCCTGGTCGTTTCGGTTTCCAGCCCCATAACCGTAATGGCCATGCAGGACTGCCGCGACAATTGTTTTAACACTAAAATGGGTTTTGCAAACATAGCAGGAACCTTCACGTCCGACGCCACTAATTACCAGATAATTCTTTCCAGCGGCGTAAAATATTGGACCAAAATAGTATCAAATGAGTGGGGACAAATGTTTTCTTTTGACAACCGGGCTGATTTTAGTTCCACAGGTACAGTTAAAATGGATTTTAAAGTAACCAGGTCCGGAGGGCTTAAGGGCATGATAAAACTGCCTGACGGCACGAACTACAGGCCTAAGTGGGGAAATGAAGACGATCCGAATACGCACTGGGCTGACATCAGGGTGGACGGAGTCAACACTGATGTGCATGATGGCATGGGTATTGACGAGTTCGGAACTTTTGAATTTCAGAACCTGGCGCCGGGCATCTACAACGTAAGGATTGAGCCGCGGGGAGCCGGGTTCAATTGGCCGCCTGCAATGGTTGAGAACGTGCCGGTAACAGCCGGGAAAACCTTTGAAGTAAAACTTCAGTTAGAAGACGGGCTTATGGTTCAGCCTCAGATATACGGCTTGCCAGCTATATCCACGCCTACATGGATTTACGGCATAATCGGCGTGAATTCAGGCGAAGAAATGAATCAGGAGACCATAACGGACCTTTTCTTTGAAGAGCCCAAGTATTTCTTTGAATACAGCACTTCAACGGGCTGGGCGTCAATGTGGATGTCTCCGGGCCAGTATGATTTCTATCTTATACTCGGTTCAAAATACCAAACCGGAGAGGGCGAAGACGAAGTGGAGAATTACGACCAATTTGCAAACTTTATAGGCAGAGTCAAAGGAGTTTCAATACAAAAATCGGATACGAACCCGAATCTGGGCAGCGAGACTCAGCCCATATCCCTGAACATACTCGGCTCCATAGGCCAGTCCCAGATAGGAGGAACAGTAAAAGGCAGCAAGATATTCACGGACTCCGACTATGAGAGAATGTTCGTAAACATGATGGAAGTGATTCCCCTTCTTCCTGCGGTTATGATTTATGACAGCGCGGGAGACTTAAAGGGATTTTCAAACGCAATGCCGGACCAACAGGCCATTGTAGGATTTTTTAACGGCATACGCGAGCAGGACAAAAACATATTAATAAGCACGTTTACGGCCCGCCCCGTTAAATATATCGTATGGGGGCTTCCGCCCGGAAAATACACGGCTGCTTTTATAAACCCGAATTACCCGCCGGTTGTGAAGGAAATTACGCTTCCCGCAAACGAGGTTTATAACTTTGACTTTGACCAGCAGAACATAATCACCGGAAATATATCCGGAGTGGTCAAAACCAGCGTTACGCTTGAAAACATAGAAAACGCCAGGGTTTATATCAAACACAGGACCGTTGATAAATTCACAACCACTAATTCTTCAGGAGAATTCAACTTTTCGGACTTGCCTCCAGGCATCTACAGGATGGAAATAATGAAAGACGGGTTTGTGACAGCCGGACAGAAGACTGGCCTTTCCGGGAATGACAGCGCTGATTTTAAGCTTTATATGACGCGTTCCAGTTCAACAATAACCGGTAAGATATATCTGAGCAAGTTCCCCAATACTGTCACAAAAGCAGGCATAAAAATGGCGGCTTATGATGAAACTTTCAACGTGCAGTTTCCGAGCGCGTATTTGCCGAAAATTGAAGCTCAGACCAATGACAGGGGGGAATATGAAATTACCGGAGTGGTTCCCGGCCACACATATAAGATATCAGCGTTTTACCAGGGAAAACTCCCTGAAACCGTTGAGGCTACGGCTGTAGTGGGGCAGACTGCGGCGCCGGACATAGTTCTTAAAGAAATACCTCCCCAGATAATGGTTAAAGTCAAGAAATCCGCTGATTCATCAAACAAGGTTGATGTGGTTATAAAAAGTCCCAAAGAGCTGATTTCAATACCGACCTGCAAATATAATCCGGGAAGAGTGTTTGATTCAAGCTCTGCCGTGAGTCTGGCGCTTGTGCCTGGCACGGGAAATACGTACTTGGGGGAATTCACGCTTACAAGCGGACAGCAGTATTACAGGATAAAGGTGTCGGCAGGCGACGGCAATCTTAAAATGGAGAAGCAATTTGAATACGACCAGGTGAGCAATGCCAAGACCGAGCAGTTTATCCAGAACGAAGCCATTCAAGGCGGGGAAGTGCAGATGGACAAGGAAAACGAGGAATATACTGGCATTGAGCTTGACCCCGGCGCCATCAGCTATTCTTCAGGAACCGCTGATTTTTCAGACCTGGTAGGAGGCTTTTTCAGCGCCCTTCCTTCGGTAAAGACCGTTAAAACATCCAAGGGGTCCATGTCTCTTCAAAGCGCGATAACGAGTCTCATGGCTTCTGAAGTTTACAACATGGATATTTCAAATTCCGACGTCAATAAGCCGTTCACAATGACCCTGAAATACGACAAGGAAAAAGTGACCGACACAGGAGCTTTGAGAATCTATCAGTATGATTCCCATAGCGGGACGTGGAAAGAGGTTCCTGGCAATTATACCATTGACCCGATGTTAGGGATAGCCTCGGTGGAAATCGTGAACGTGGCGAATGCTTATAAAGGCGTGAGCGAGGATATTACAACGCCTTTAGGCAGAAAAAGACTCGGAATGAGCGCTGTTGAAAACGGACGGTATGTGCCGAGCGCCTCTGGCGGCTCACAGAGCGGGCAATTCGCCGTGTTCACGGCGAAACCGGGCACAGGGACTCCTTATACAGGTTCTACTTTTGAAATATACAACATGCCTAATCCGTTCAATCTTAAGACAAAAACCGTGACCATAAGCGCGGACGGCAAGGATTGGACCACAGGCGCGTACGCCGCCAAGGGAACGATTATCAAGTATCATCTGCCTTCCGGAAAGACCGGCAATGTCAAACTTGTCATATACAACATAGCTGGCGAAAAAGTCAGAACCCTTGACGAAGGCGCAAGAACCGGAGGACAGATATATTACTCGGAATGGGACGGGAAAAACGACAAAAACCAGGACTGCGCTTCAGGCGTGTATTTCCTGATGTCTTTCCTTGACGGAAACCAGTTGGGAAGCAAAGCGCATAAAATGGCAATCATTAAATGAGTGCCAAGAATAGTAAATAGAATAGTGATTTAGTGATTAAGTAATTTAGTTAAATTGTAGGGGTTTGATTTATCAAACCCGCATTATCGGGTGCAATAAATTGCACCCCTACAAAGCAAAACAAATATTGTGAGGTAAATTATGAGAAAAATATTATGTTTAATCATGATTTCAGGCTTTTATTCAAACTTGTTTGCTTCTGGACCAGGGACAACCAGCGCTAATTTTCTCAAGGTCTCAATGAGCGCGAGAGAAACGGCTGTCGCAGGCGCTTTCAGCGCGCTTGCTGACGATTCAGGCGCAATATTTTCAAACCCGGCAGGCCTTGCCGCGTTTGACTCTACGGAACTGGGTTTCGGATTCACCGAATATCTCCAGGGCGCAAAAATGGGCACGCTCTCTTATTCCGGGAAAATGGCGGAAAAAAGAATGGGAGTCGGGGTATCTTTTTTGAATGTTTCAGACATTGAGAAAAGAGGAGCGACCGACGCTATCGGGATAGTTCCGAGCATCGGCAGTTTCAGCAGCCAGGATATGGCGCTTTCTCTTGCTTATGCCAGGAAAGAGGCTTTTCCGGGCATGCTTGACAATCTGGATGCGGGTTTTGCAATAAAGTTCATAAATTCCAAAATAAGCGACAGTTCCGCATTTGCCATGGCGGCGGATGCGGGCGTGATTTACCGCGCGTGGGAAAAAGCCAATATTTCAATGGTTCTGCAGAATCTGGGAAATTCAATGAAGTTTGAAGATGAATCAGACTCTCTTCCGCTTAATCTCAAGGCCGGATTTCTTTACAGACCAAATGACAGGCTTAATTTAGCCGCTGAATTAAACCAGTATTTCATAGACGAGAAATTCTACGCCGCAGCCGGCGCTGAGTACTGGTTCAGAAATTCCTTTGCTTTGAGAGGCGGCTATAAATTCGGGTATGACACTTCAAATTTAGGCAGCCAGGTCGGTTTGAGCCTGGGCTTCGGAGTCAAGACTTCAGGTCTCGGCGTTGATTATGCCTTTCTTCCGTTCGGAGATTTAGGCAACATTCACAGATTCGGCTTCTGGATACAGTTTTAGCAAGTCACATGTCGCAAGTCACAGGTCACAAGTAACAGCAAGGATTTTTCAAAGAATCTGTGTCTTGTGACTTAAAATTTATATCCTGTATCTGCTGTTCTATCTTACAAAGTCTTGCGACGGCCAGTCCCCGGGATATCCCGGGATGGGGAAAAGGCGGGGGTCTTCTTTTGTGGTTTCCTTCATTTTCTGGAACGATAATTTTATGGATTCAATAGAGATGTCCGATTTTTTTATTTTCATGAGAATCAGATAAGAACCCGCGAATAAGGCCAGGGATGCAAAAAAAACGCCGCCTGCCCAGGCAGTTTTTCCCGCCCTGAAGAGATAGGTTGAACAAAGAAGTATCCAGTAAGACATGAGAAAAGCGGCGCCTGAAAGAAAATAAGACGCTGTCAGATTGTAGGATTCGCTTTTTGGAATAGAGGCAATGATGATCAGTATCACGAGATTTATCATGAATAAATATACGGAACGGATGATCCAGCTTTTCCACCTGTCTTTTGAAAGAATAATCAGTCCCCTGACAGGGTCGTCTATCATTTCCGCGTCCGGGTATTCGGTCGTCACAGCTTGTTCTGCGAAAACGGTTTGAGGGACATTCTGTCCGGCGGGGTCGGCAAACGGCGATTCCCCCGCCTGCGCTAAAGCTTCGGCGGGCAAGCCCGGTTGCTGGCACCAGCCCGGCCCGCATAGCCAAAAAAATAAAAACAGGGAATTTATCAACATTTTAGTCTCGCACCTTTCACTCGCCACTCGTCACTAACCACTGTAGTTTTTATTCGTCAGAAGGTTTAGGAACGACCGGCCTGGAGCCGTCTCCGGCGCTGTAAAAACTCGTGGCGCCTGATTTCAGTTTTGAGTAATATAAATCAACCTCTTTTGTGGCCTTGAGTTCTTTTTCTCTGGATAGTTCTTTGGTTATCTCCACCTTCGGTTTTACCGCGAGCCTGTCGGCGAAAATCCAGTAAGTGTTTACCACGCCCGCTATCACCGAGGCTGCTATCACTCCGGAGAGGAAATAGGGCTCTCTTTCTTTTCTTATCCAGAATTTTGACAGATTCATATTAACCCGAAAAACTCAGTTGTCTATGATTTTTATTGATAAATAGGCGCATTCCCAAATTCCAACTGAAGAATTTGGGTTAATCAAGCTCCTCAAGTATTTTCCGCAGACGCTCTATTTTACCGGAGGTTTCTTTTTTTCTTTCCGAAACTCTTTTCAGCTCTATTTCGGGCGCGTGGTTGATGAAATCCGGGTTCTTGAGTTTCTCCTCGCAAAAAGCCAGTTCTTTAGAGAGTTTTTCCATTGTTTTGAGAGTTCTGTCTTTTTCTTTTTCAAAATCTATTATCCCGTCAGTCAGCGCGTATATGTTAAAAGGTCCTGAAATGGCGGAAACGGCGCGTTTCGGTTTGGCATTATCCGCAGTGAATTTTAAATTAGAAACTTTTGCAAGCCTGTTTATATAGCTTGAATTTTCTTTGACATTATCAAGGGCTTTGGCGTCTTTTGACGCTAAAATCACGTCAATTTCTTTTGAAGGATGAATTTCAAACTGCGCCCGGATGGTTCTTATCTCTACGATTATGTCCATGATGGAAGACATGGTTCTTAACGCTTCCGAATCAGATGCAGCCGCATCGGAGGCGGGATATGTTTCGTTTATCAGGAATTCTTTCCCCCCGATGGAATGTTTCAGGCTGTCATAAATTTCTTCAGTCACATAAGGCATAAACGGATGAAGAGCTTTGATGATGCGGGAGAAAATGTGGAGGATTAAGCACATCACATGGTCTTTTTCCTCGGTCTGGAGCCTTGGTTTTGCAAGCTCAAGATACCAGTCGCAGAATTCGTCCCATGTAAAATGATAAATAGTTAAAAGAGCGTTCGGGAGATCGTATTCCAGCATGTATTTCCTCGCGCTTTGCATCACTTCATGGAATCTATCAGAAATCCACCTGTCAGAAAGTTCGGGTTTCGCCTGTACGTTGGTTTTCGGATTTTCATTCAGATTCATTGATATGAACCTTGAAACATTGTAAAGTTTGTTGACGAAATTCCTTCCGCCTATGATGGATTCTTCCGCGAAAGGCATGTCCTTTCCGCCTATCGCCTGTGAAATCAGGGAAAACCTCATCGCGTCGGTCCCGTATTTTTCCATCATGACAAGGGGATCTATGCCGTTGCCTAATGATTTTGACATTCTCTTTCCGTGTTTGTCCCTGACTGTCCCGTGAATATAGACATAGTCAAACGGAATTCGCCCCATGTACTCCATGCCTGACATGACCATTCTCGCCACCCACAAATAAAGTATTTCATAACCGGTTACAAGCACAGAAGTGGGATAGTAATACGCAAGCTCCGCTGTTTTTTCAGGCCAGCCGAACACTGAAAACGGCCAGAGAGCGGAGGAAAACCAAGTGTCAAGAACGTCCGGGTCCTGAACCAATTCATCAGAGCCGCAATCAGAGCATTTATCCGGTTTGTTATCCGATATTATGGGTTTGGCTCCGTGTTTGAAGGTTATCCTGTTAAGTATGCCGTTTTCTGAAAAAATAAGACCATTTTTTGAACATTTTGCGCAATACCACGCCGGTATCCTGTGCCCCCACCATATCTGCCTAGAAACGCACCAGTCCTGTATGTTTTTGAGCCATTCAATAAAAGGTTTCTTCCACGTTTCCGGGTAGAATTTCACCTCTTCCTTTTGCGCGGCCTGTATTGCAGGCTCTGCCATGGTTTTCATTTTCACGAACCACTGCTCGGACAACAAGGGCTCAATGTGAGTCATGCATCTGTAGCACTTGCCGACTGAATGTTTATAATGCTCCTCTTTCTCAAGAAAACCGCCTGCGTTTAAATCCTCAACGACTTCTTTTCTGGCTGTCTGAATGCTTTTGCCCGCGTACTTGGGGGGGCAGTTAGTCATTTTTCCTTCAAATGAAATTACTGTTTCAATCAATAAATTGTGCCTCTGGCCTATTTCAAAATCAAGCAAATCATGGCCCGGAGTGATTTTAAGCGCTCCTGTTCCGAAAGATTTTTCAACCTTTTCGTCCGCTATTACCGGTATTATTCTGTCGACAAGCGGCAGTCTGACTTTTTTCCCTGTCAGATTAGCGTATCTTTCATCTTCCGGATTCACCGCCACTGCAGTGTCTCCGAGCATGGTCTCAGGCCTTGTCGTCGCTATCGTTATTCCCCGTTCGCCGTTTTCAAGAGGATAATGTATGTGCCAGAGTTTTGATTTTTCCTCCTCGTATTCAACTTCTATGTCTGAGAGGGCTGTTCCGCATCTGGGACACCAGTTTATCATCCTTTCTCCCCTGTAAATCAGGCCTTTGTCCCACAGGTTTTTAAAAGAGGCAAAAACGGCCTTTGCCCTTTTGTCGTCCATGGTAAATCTGACGTTTTCAGGGCTGAAATTCAGGGCGCAGCCCAGTTTCTGGAGCTGGTTCAATATTGTATCCCCGCATTCTTTGTGCCAGTTCCACATTAGTTCCAGAAATTTTTCCCTGCCGATATCCTCTTTTCTTTTTCCCCGGGATTTCAGCATTTTTTCCAGCACGTTCTGGGTTGCGATTCCGCCGTGGTCGGTGCCCGGAACCCAGTATGCTTCAAAGCCCAGCATGCGGTTGTATCTTATGAGCACGTCCTGCAGGGTGTTGTTTAAGGCATGACCCATGTGCAGGGCGCCTGTTATGTTGGGCGGGGGTATTACGATGACAAAAGATTTTTTATTTTTGTCTATTTTTGAAGCAAAGACTTTCTTGTCCTGCCACATGCGGGACCACTTGGATTCAACCGGCTTCGGGTCGTATGTTTTGGATAAGCTCAGTATCATACGAATTCCTGCAAGATTCTGTTGGAAAGATAAAAATACCGTCTTTTAAGCCTTATTCTCAGACCTGAAACTTCTATCAGACCCTCGGAATTCAGCTTTTTAATTTGTTCTTTAAATTCTATAAATATATTCCTGTTTAATTCAATGCCTTCGGTTTTTCTCAAACCGAGGATTATTTTTTCCGTCTTTTTTTGCGCGTTCGTTAGTTTTTCCGAATATTCCAGGGCAGGAGCTCCTGTCTCGGACAGGGATTCAAGATAAATCTTTAAATTCTTTGTGTTGGTTCTTCTTTCTCCGTTAAGGTGGCTGGAAGCGGAGCAACCCAGTCCGAAGTATTCGCCGCAGTTCCAATAATTCAGGTTGTGAAGGGATTGTCTGCCTGGTTTTGCGAAATTTGATATCTCGTAGTGAAGGTACCCGGCAGCTTTAAGTTTCTTTGCGGCTGATTCGTACATTTTTACAGCAAGAATGTCGTTTTCTTTTATTTTTTGCCTGAAAAACTGCGTGCCTTCGTGAATCTCAAGAGCGTATATGGAAATGTGTTCAGGATCAAGATTAACAGCGGTTTCAAGAGTTTTATTGAAATCCCCCAGATCCTGTCCCGGCAATCCGCTCATAATGTCCAGATTTATGTTTGAAAATCCCGCATCCCGGAGATTCCCGAATGTTTTTAAAAAACATTCATAAGACGCTATCCTTCCCAGTTTTTTAAGCAAAACGTTATTTGCGCTCTGAAGACCGAGGGAAATCCTGGTGATTCCTGAACGCTTTAAGATTCTAATCTTTTCAATAGAAAGGCTTTCAGGGTTGGCTTCAAAGGCGGATTCACGGAAATTCCTTATCGGCTGGAAGTTTTTTTCAATTATGGCAAAAAGTTTCTGTAACTGAGCCGGAGATAGAAGACTCGGAGTGCCTCCGCCGATGTAGAGGGTAAAGGGTAAAGAGTGAAGAGTAAAGGGGAAAAGGGAGATGGTAGGGGATATACGGCGGGCTTCAATTTCAAGGCATTTAAAGTATCTATTGATAAATCTTCCCTGCTTGGGGAAGGAAACAAAATCGCAGTAATGGCATTTGCTTTTGCAAAAAGGAATGTGAATGTATAAACCCAGTATATGAGTCACAAGACGCCCTCCTACGCCAACAAGCTTCGGAAGGGCAGGCAAGTTACTTAATTTTCTTTCCTTTTCAGGAACATTTCAATGAGGTCTATGGGCACAGGGAATATCGTGGTGGAATTCCTTTCGGTCGCGACCTCGGTAAGAGTCTGCAGGTATCTCAGCTGTATAGCGGCCGGATGTTTGCCTATAATGGCAGCGGCATCCGAAAGTTTTTGCGCGGCCTGAAATTCTCCGTCGGCATGTATGACTTTTGCCCTTCTTTCTCTTTCAGCTTCGGCCTGCTTGGCTATTGCCCTTTGCATTTCCTGGGGAAGGTCCACATTTTTGACTTCTACGCTTGATATTTTAATGCCCCAGGGCTCTGCATGCTGGTCAAGTATTTGCTGTAGATTCTGGTTTATTTTGTCTCTGTTCGCAAGCAAATCATCCAGCTCCTGTTGCCCAAGAACGCTTCTAAGCGTTGTTTGTGAAAGCTGGCTTGTCGCATACATGTAATTTTCAACATTCAATACCGCTGTCTGGGGGTTTACAACCCTGAAATACACGACTGCGTTTACTTTGACGGAAATATTATCCCTTGTGATTACGTCCTGGGGCGGGACGTCCAGAACCACTACTCTTGTGCTTATTCTGAACATCTGTTGTATCCCGGGAATTACTATGATAATGCCCGGCCCTTTTACTCCTGTAAATCTTCCGAAAGTGAGAATTACTCCTCTTTCGTATTCATTAAGCACTTTTATGCACGAGAACGCTACGATAACGAGAATTATTATAAGCGGAGACATGCCTAACATAAGATTTTCCCTCCCATGATAGTAGGATTAAGAATTAAGCCGCTTCGCTTTCAGAATTAAGTTACTTAATCCTTATCGCTTAATGCTTAATTCTTGTATAACAAGTTTAGCAAATATTTTATAGATTTGAAAGTTTTTGCTAAGATATATAGATGTGATTCAGACAGGTTGAGATTAAGATTAAGCAATGCTTTTCCTTAAACCTAAATCTTAATCTGTTGTTATACTGCTCTTTGTTATGAACGCTAATTCGTTTGCAAATAAGAGAAGGCTCGCAAGAGAATATGTTCTCCAGTCGCTTTATCTTGCGGAAGTCGGGGGTCTGGCGGCTGAACAGATATTTTCCATAATAGGCGCTTCCGAGATATCAAAAGTTCCTGAAAGTTTTGAATTCTATAAAAATCTTTTTTCTTTGGCCCTCGCAAATCTTGAACAGATAGACGGAGTGATAAAATCCGTATCCCAGAACTGGGATATAAAAAGAATGGCCGCCGTTGACAAAGCAATCCTGCGGCTTGCTGTGTGCGAAATGACCGTTTTGAAAGACACTCCGGCTGCCGTGATAATAGACGAGGCGATTGAAATCGCAAAAAAATACTCGACCGAAAAATCGGGAAGATTCGTCAACGGCATTATGGATAACATAGCCAAGAAAGGGTATAGGGTAGAGGGTGTAGGGTAGAGGGTAGAGATAGAGAAAAATTCAATAATGAAAAATCCTGAGAAAGAGATTCAGCGTTTAAGAGAAGAAATAAGAAAACACGAGCGGCTTTATTATGTTTTTGACAGTCCTGAAATAAGCGACGCCGAGTTCGACGGATTGATGCAGAGGCCAGAAGAAGTTATCCGCATGCGCAGCGACGCTTTTGTGGAGTATTGTTACGCTGCTGCCGGGATTCCGATAACATCTTCTTGGGCTTTAGCTTTTACACAGACTTCTGCGCCTAAAACAGAGGACCCGGAAATCAGGGCAAAAATAGAGGAACTACTGTCCAACGCGGAGAAAGTAAAAGACAATCCCGTGAAATTAGACGATGCTTTGGATATGATTAGGGCGACACAAAAAGACTATCTGGATAAGGGCGGAGATATTTCTCCAGAAACACACGACTATATACTGAAAGCGAGCAGTAAAATCAGAAATTTTATGTCTCAGAATATATCTTTTGACGGCAATCATCCTGACCTTAAAGCAAAGATAGAAAAATTAATTGCAAAGGTAGAGATGGATAAAAACAAACCATTAGACTTAAATAATAGTATTGATGAATTAGGCAAGAAACTTAATTACTACCGTAACCATCGTATTTATATCTCTCCCGAGATGCTATGTAATGTTACAAAACGACTTATTAAAATTTTTAATTCAATAGATGACATAGACACCAATGGGGCAAATAAAATACATATTATTGAGACCATAGGACATAGTGACAACAGTTCCAAGGCGCATGAGTTTTTCTTGACCATTCTGGATTCGGGTAATCCTGAATACCGCCAGCGCGCCCTGTGGTCATTGAATTATCCTAAAGGTTTATACGGCGATGACATATACGATAAAAT
>JACQWV010000007.1 GCA_016209085.1 Elusimicrobiota bacterium | reverse complement strand
TGGAAAATGACCCCTTACTACACCATACCCATGAACGAATGGCGTCATTTTGTTGCAGTTTATAATTCAAGCGCTCAAACATTCAGTCTTTACGTTGACGGTTCCCTGTTGGGTTCGCCGACCACCGGGGTTCCGCCGCCGATAACCAACAGTAATTCTTTAATAATCGGAAGACACTATTCCCAGTCAGGTTCAGGCTGGTTTCTTAAGGGTATGATTGACGAAGCAGGAATCTACAACAGGGCATTGACTGAACAGGAAATAAAAGAGCAATACACAGGCATACTTAAAGAATTAACTGACGGCGAATACGAATTCAGATATTACAGCCAAGACAACGTCGGCAACATTGAACCAGCCAAAACAAAAACACTTGTGCTTGACAACGTCGCCCCTTCCAGCGCGACCCTTGCAGGTCAGGCGGACGAATTCGGAAACGTCATATTAACCTGGACAGCCCCCGGAAACAACCAAAACACGGGAAAAGCGGCAAAATATGATATAAGAACCGCAACAACACCAATAACAGACGAAAACATTTTTACCTCAGCCGCAGAAATCCCGAACCTGCCGGTTCCCCGGACAGCAGGCTCAACAGAAACCTTTATCGTATCAGGACTTGCAGGAGGAACCACCCATTATTTTGCATTAAAAACAGCAGATGAAGCAGGAAACCTATCGGAAATATCAAACAGCCCCGGTATATACCTGAAATAAGTAGCAAAAAGCACAACAACGATAGACGGCAACCCTGAAATAGTAGTATCAGCCGAGCAGCCTGTAAACGCCGCGCAAATCAGCACGACTTCGGAAACCGGCATCATATCCCTTGGAAAAGCCGGAGAACAGGGACTTATAACAGCCGGCAATCTTTACGACATAGGACCCGAAGGAATCTATGACCCGGCCATCACTCTTATATTTTACTATTCAACGACAACATTAGCAGACCTTGGAATCCCTGAAACAGAAATAGCAATCTACGAATATACAGCAGAAAGCGCCTGGGTAAAAATCCCGGACCAGACATTAGACACCCAAAACAAAAGAATAATTGCCCAAATCACAAG
>JACQWV010000006.1 GCA_016209085.1 Elusimicrobiota bacterium | reverse complement strand
GCATAAAGATTTGGCGGCCCGGCTTGAAGCGCTGGAAAAGAAATACGACAGGCAGTTCAAAATAGTTTTTGACGCAATCAGGGAGATTATGGCTCCGCCAGTGAAGCCCCAAAAACGCATCGGCTTCACCGCAAAAGAAAAGCTGGCAAAATATTTGAGCGCAACGCGTTAAAGAGGTATAACATATCCAGCAGTGTGCCATTCCCGCAGGTTGTCGGCGGGAATCCAGTATAAGCGGATTGTAGTGGCAGAGTTTACTCTGCCCAAAAAGGCAAAGCTCACTTTGCCCATTTATACAATACAATGTTTATGTGAAAATAAATGACAAAAATAAAATACTACGCGCACAACCGGAAAAAAATAATTTTAAGCCAAAATAAACGCGATAGTATGCTGCGTGGTAGTATAGTAGGATATTTGTATAAATTTCACGGGTGTATTATTGTTCTAGAATAAAATTATGGCGAAAATCACAAATTATAAGCCTCTTGTAAAGGCAATCAGTAAACTTGCAAAACGCGCAGGGGGAATGCAGAAACTTGCCAAAGAGCAGGGGGTTGTTTATTAATGACCGCGAGTTGCTGGAATGTCCCTGGGGCTTGCAGGAGGATGTTCTAATGGACGGTCGGTTGATTGTCTGCCGCAAAGGCGCGGAGGGCGTGGATGTCGGCTTGCGTTTCCCGGAGCCAAATAAGCACGGCAAAAGCCGTTGTCCAGGAAGTGGTGGGATTGTTACAGTGATATTAATTCAATAGGCGGGTGAAATAGACTTAAAATGGCTTCAAAAAAAGAAACACCGGCATATTACAAGTACTGGGGCAAAGCCGATCGCGCCGATCCTCAGGGAAATTATCATTTGCTTGCCTATCACTGCCTTGATGTCGCGGCGGTGGCAAAAACTTGGTGGGAAAAAGACGCGCCTTTACGTAGAGTTTTCTGTGCTGAACTTAAAACAGATGAAGAGACAGCAAAATCTCTGATGCTGTTCTTTTCCGCCCTTCATGATTTGGGTAAATTTGATGCTCGTTTTCAGTTGAAATTACCCGCTCTCGCTCAAAGATTATACCCCATAGATAATGATGCTGACGAGGGGCAGGACTGGGACCGAGATACCCATGGTTTAGCTGGCTGGGCTTGGTTCATAAAAGAGCAAGAGAAGTATGGATTTGGGAATGTGGATTATGTGCCGTCACCGGCGGAATGGATGCAGACAGTTGCCGGACACCATGGCATTTTACCCCGTGATTCAACTCTTCCCGCTCTACACCCTGGCAATCCCGCTATAGCATTTGATTCAACGTCCCGCATTGAGTGGGTTTCTAAACTCAAAAAAATGTTTTTAAAGCGAGTAGATATCAATGCTTTTCCATCATGTCCTTCTATACTGGCGGGATTTTGCAGTATTTGCGACTGGCTGGGATCAAATGCTGACTACTTCCCGTACGTAACCGAAATTATTAAACCGGAAAAATATTTTAATTCCAGATTGCAGTTTGCTAATGACGCGATTGCGGATAGTGGTGTTTTTCAAGAACCTTCTCCAAAACATGGCATGGAATATTTATTCCCTGGTAAGATTCCTTATGAAATACAAAAACTAATTGAGAAACTGCCCTGCCAACATGGCTTGACATTAATTGAAGCACCGACCGGTTCCGGCAAAACAGAGGCCGCATTGGCTTATGCATCCTGCTTGCTTTCAAACGGATTTGGCGATAGTATTATTTTTGCGTTGCCGACTCAAGCAACTTCCAATGCTATGCTGGAGAGAGTGGAAAAGGTCGCGGGAAAACTGTTCCCGAGTGGCGCGAATGCGGTTCTCGCTCATGGAAAAGCCAGGTATAATCACCGGTTTAGAAATTTACAGAAAATATCTGCCACTGTAACGCAAACCGGAGAAGATGCCTCGGTTCAGTGTGCGAAATGGCTTGCTACAAGCAGGAAGCGTGTTTTTCTGGGGCAAATTGGCATTTGCACAATAGACCAGGTATTACTTTCTGTTCTTCCAATACGGCATAATTTTGTGCGTGGCTTTGGTATTCAGAAAAGTGTAGTGATTGTTGATGAAATTCATGCGTATGACAGTTATATGAATGGTCTCCTTGACGAAGTGATCAAGCGACAATCTAAAGTCGGAGGGAGTATAATTCTTTTGTCTGCGACACTTCAGTCCCAAAGGCGTGAACAGATTCTTGATATTTGGAATAAGTCGCGGAAAAAGGAATTGGATAATGCGCCGTATCCGCTAATATCAAATTGCACATCTGCCGGCGGAATTTATTTGTCCAGTGTTACGCCGCCGCCCCCAAAAGAAGTTGAAATTAGATTGTCTGAAACTAACGACCTGCTCCCGTCAAAAGAAATTTTATCTGAAGCTGTGGAGGATGCGCGTAATGGCGGGCTAATAGCAATAGTCTGTAATCTGGTAGCCGACGCACAAAAAATAGCCAGAACATTGCGCGGGCTGCCCGGAACTGATAATATTGGGATAGACCTTTTCCATTCCAGATACCGCTTTGTGGAACGGGATGTCCTGGAAAGAAAAATCATTAGCTATTACGGTGAGTGCCCGCTAAGGGCTTCCAAGCGGATTCTTGTCGCTACACAAGTGATAGAGCAAAGTCTGAATTTGGACTTTGACCGGATGATTACGCAGATATGCCCAATTGATCTGCTCTTTCAGCGCCTTGGCAGATTGCACCGCCTTACCAATACTCGTCCAAAGAATTTGGAAAAATCATCATGTATTGTTCTTGCTCCTGCAGTTCATGAATATGGCTTGCATAAATATGTCTACGGGGACATCCGGACTTTGTGGCGCACTCAAGAAATTCTTAAAAGTTCTGCCAGCCTCGTTTTTCCTCAGGCATATCGTCTTCTTCTGGAAAAGGTTTATAATGAGGAAAAATGGGATAATGAGCCAGAAGACATTTCCACTCAACATGGAAAATTTCAAAATGAGCAAGAGGGAACAAGACTTTGTGCTATACAACTTATGAAGGGCGGTGCAGTGCCGTTTGCTGATACAGACAGCAGGGCGGCGGTGCTTACTCGTGATGGAGAAATGAGTCTGAATTTGCTGCCTGTCCTGCGGATTAACGGCAAGCGGTATTTTCTTGATAGGACAGCGTTGCCAAGCGCTGATGATGTCGGGCGGGATGAACTAATGAATCTTAATAGTGTCCCTGTTCCCCATAGCTGGATTGGGAATTTCCCAGACTATGATGAATCCGGCTATAGGTATCTGGAAATGCGACAAGGTGAGGGGAATAATTGGATAGCTGAAACAGCTAACGTAAAGTTTACTTATGATAATTTTTACGGATTGGAGATGAAAAGATGAACCTTTTGACCGATGCTTGGATTCCCGTTACTGAGGATCGAAAATTTAAACATATTACTCTAAAAAATGCGCTTTGCCGTGATGGTGTGTGGGATATAGCATTACCACGGGACGATATGGAAATGGCCACATTGCAGATTGTTATATGCCTAGTGCAGGTAATCTTTCCTCCTAAGAATGCCACGGAATTAAAAGGAAGGCTTGCCAAGCCTATGGGTGAAAAAGAGTTTGACGACGGCATTGAAAAATTCATAGATTGGTTTGAACTTGAACATAAAGATTATCCATTTATGCAAACCCGAGGAATGAAAGATAAAAAAGTTACGCCAATCCAGAAATTGTTTGTCGGCTTGCCAGCAGGAAATAATGATGCTTTTTTTAATATTCCTGATGAAGTACAACAATCTTGTTCTTCGTGTTCTGTCATAGTTTTGTTCAATCAGGCAAGTAATTGTCCTGGCTTTGGCGGAGGATATCATGATGGATTACGCGGCCGGGCGCCAGTTACCACACTTGTCAGTGGCGAGACTTTGCGGGAAAAGATTTGGAGGAATGTCCTTGCCGGGGACTTTATTGCCAGCAACAATTTTCCGCAAATCCAATTTCCAAATGAAAAGCCTGTTTGGGTTGAGAAAATTAAGGTAAAGGAAACTATCCTGGCACAAAATGTCGGATTATTGCGGGGGTTATTCTGGCAACCCGCTCATATTGAACTCATCTCCGAAATGAGAAATGTGGTTTGTGATTCATGTGGTATCACAACAGACACTTCGTTTATGGGTTTCCGGTCGGAAAAATTTGGGAATATAGATAATAAAAAAACGCCCGGCTATAAATTTAGTGGGACATGGATGCACCCTCATAGCCCGGCTCAATGGGGGCTGGAAGATGGTAAAAAGGCATACAGATTTTTATCATTTAATAAGACTGCGCCATCATGGACTCAGATGAACGATATAATGTTGGCCAAAGAGGACGCAAACGAGGGTAATAACCCCGCTTCTCTGATAAGCCAGTATAAAAACATTTTCCTTGGGCGGGATGTTACATTGTTGATAGGTGGATATCTTAATAAGCAGTCTTCTATTTCCGGAAGGCGGCATGAAATGTTTTCGATTTCAGCCGGATGGGATGAAAATCGGGATACGCTTAGGGATTATATTCAGATTGCGCTAAAAATAAATAAGGTTTTTCGCGGGAAAATATATGGTTTTGGAAAAGCGATTGGCGTTACAGGATTGGCGAACAGGTCGGAAGAACGATTCTACGCGGACTCGGAGAGATATATTCACGATACTCTAAGAACTATGGATTGGCGCATAGCTAAAAAGGAGCGGGGACAATTTGTTGATAAACTGATAAAACTCGTATGGGATATTTTTGGGGATATAACAAGACCGTATCAAAATGAGCCGCGCATGATAAAAGCATATGCAACGGCCAAACGCAATTTAATCAAGGAATTCAAAAAAATAAAGGAGGGATAATGGACGAAGAAATAAACTGGCTGGCGTTGGAAGAGAAGTTTGATAAACAGTTAACGCCTGGGCAAAGAGCAGAGATTCGGCGCGTCGCTTTGCCAGATGACTTGGCAGAATTGCCGGCATATTACCATTTGCTTCCCGCCGGAGTTGAGCCGGGCAAGCAATGGCAAAGAGTAATTTTTATACTTCCCTGGGTAAAGCAAAAAAAGGGTGCGCCACCGATAGGTGAACAGTTTAAGAGGGCTGGCATAGACGAGAGGCGGATGTTCCAAATGTTGCGCTCAAATGAGCCGCAGGATTTGTTGTGCCTTCGCAGATTGTTCCGCCAGGCTGATGATGTCTCTGCCGATTGGGAATATTTCGGCCCTTCGCTTTATTATTGGAATAAAGTGAATAAACGCCGGTTTGTGGAAGACTATTATTCCACGAGTCAAGTATCCAAGTAGTTAAAAAATAACAGCAATCACAGGAGAAAATAATATGAATAATGTCAAAAACTTTTTAAATATCCATGTCCTTATATCGCATAGTCCATCCTGCCTCAACAGGGATGATATGAATATGCAAAAAACTGCAGTTTTCGGTGGAGTCCGCAGAGTCAGGATTTCTAGCCAGAGCCTAAAGCACGCCATGCGAATGAGTGATTATTTTAAAGAAAAAATAGGAGACCCATCAGTCCGGACCAGGGAATTGGCGCAGTTGAAATTAGACTATATTAAAGTTCTCGGGAAGGATTTCGACGAAAAAATCATAACAGATATTGTTGACCGAATATCGGGAACAGGCGCATACAAAGAAGAAAAAACTGGCAAGGGGAAAAAGATTAAATCTGAAACACCGGATTCTGAAGCAGTGGATGTCCCCGAACAGGAAAAGAACGCAAAGACCGGGCAGGCAGTTGCGCCGTGGAGCATAGAGGAAGTCCGCCGGCTTTGTGAAATTACAAAGAAAACCAAAGATAAAAAGGAATTGGACAAAAAACTTAAAGATCCGGCGGAACTCCTAAAAGTGGCGCTATCAAAAGATTCTCTTGATATCGCTCTTTTTGGACGTATGGCGACTTCCGGTATTATGACATCTATTGATGGAGCCATGTCTGTCGCCCATGTAATAACGACACATTCAGTAGACGCGGATGTGGATTGGTTCACAGCGGTTGATGATTTGGCACAGGAAAAAGGTGAATCTGGAGCCGGGCATCTGAACACTCAGGAATTTGGGGCCGGTGTTTTCTACCGATATGCCAGCATTAATATCAAGCAATTACAGGATAATATCGGGGGTTCTCGTGAGGAAGCTTTAAAAGCGGCAAAACATTTAGTGCATATGCTTGCGATTATTGTCCCGATCGCTAAGCAGCATAGTTTTGCGGCGCATAACCCGGCGGATCTCGTGATGGTTTCATTCGGGGATTTGCCGCTTTCTGCAGCGAATGCGTTTGAAAAACCCGTAGAGCATGATGAAAATGGCGGTTTCATCCAGCCGTCAATAAAACAGTTGGAAAATTACTATAAAAAGGTAACTGCCGCATATGGGCTTGATAAAGACCCTAAAGCCGTTTTTTCTATCTGGGATACAAGTCTTGAGCCAAAGAAAAGCAAGTTGTCAGAGATTGAGGACTGGGTTGAAAAGGATGGGAAATAAACATTATGCTGGAATTCCTTATTTTACGGTTACAAGGTGTAATGCAGGCATGGGGCGGACATACGTATGAGGATTACCGACCCTCGTGCCTGTTCCCCACGCGAAGCGGATTAACCGGTTTGCTTGGGGCTTGTTTGGGAATAGAGAGAAAAGAGAAGAATGAATTGATTGCGCTCTCTGAAAGTTTTATCTATGCGGTAAGAGCTGACAGGCAAAATTTCCCGCCACAAAAAATTACGGATTATCATACAATTTACAAGGCAAGGAAATCTGACGGTTCTGAGAGTGATAACCCTGTGGTTTCTAAGCGGGAATATCTGTGTGATGCGAGATTTACCGTAGCATTGCAGTTTTCGGGGGCAGGAAAATACACACTGCCGATTCTTCAGATGGCTATTACGTATCCTAAATATACTCCGTTTTTGGGGCGGCGTTCCTGTCCGATAGGTTTGCCGTTATTTGATAGCGTTGTCAGCGCCGAAAATGTTCTGGCCGCTTTAAAACTTATTGCACCACATACTGGCACTGTTTATAGTGAGTTCAAAGAAGGCGATCCAGCCAAGTTGGCCGTGCGCGACGTTTTAAGCAGGCAGGGACTGCGGCAATTTTCCATGCGCACTGTGTATATATACGCGGAGGATTCAGATGTTCCTAACCAAAGTAGCAATTAATTGGCAAAGCGCCAAAAACCCGTATGAAATACACAGGGTTTTGTGGACGATGTTCCCTGACATGCCGGAATCATCTCGCCCGTTTTTGTTCAGGGTAGAGTTTCAAAAAACCGGTTTGCCGTCTTTCGTGCTTATGCAATCTGGGTTAAAGCCGCAGAAACCGTCACAAAAGACTGTTATGGAATACAAAGTTAAAGAATTTAAACCCGTTTTTGAGGTTGGACAAAAGTTTAAATTCTTATTGCGTGTTAATCCGACAAAGCGGCTTATAAATAATGGTTGCAGAGTGCCCTTTATCAGGGATGATGAGCAAATTAAATGGCTCAAAGACAAACTATCTGATTCCGTGAATTTATCAGCTTTGGTAATTAAGTCTAAAAATAATCTTTACTTTTTAAAGGGCGTTCATCCGGGAAAAATTCTTACTGTGACATTCGAGGGAGTTTTAGAGATTAAAAATCAGAAGTCTTTTGAGGATTTGTTTAAAAAAGGCGTTGGTCATGCGAAAGGATTCGGTTGCGGAATGCTCTCTCTTGCACGGTTATAAAGTGTGCCTCTGAAAATCCACCTCGTGGTTAGGCAAAAGGGGTTTGAGCGTGAGTTTATATATATGGGACGATATAGGCATAGGAGATTGCGATATGGACATGAAAATGGCAGTTTTTAAAGGGAAAGGAATAAGAAGAATTCTGCATAACAATGAATGGTGGTTCGTTATTTCCGATGTCATAGCAGCGCTAACTGATTCTATAGACCCGGCCGGATATATAAAGGATATGCGCCGCCGGGATGAGGAGCTTTCCAAAGGGTGGGGGCAAATTGCCACCCCCCTTGTAATCCAGACGGAGGGCGGGCCCCAGAAAGTTAATTGCGCCAACACGGAGGGGGTATTTCGCATTATACAATCTATCCCTTCCCCGAAGGCCGAGCCTTTTAAGCGCTGGTTGGCTAAAGTCGGATATGAACGCGTACAAGAGATAGAAAACCCCGAACTTGGGACAAAAAGAACTCGCGCCCTTTTCAGTGCCAAAGGCTATTCCGACGAGTGGATTGAAAAGCGGATGCGCGGCATTGCCATACGCGAAGAACTGACCGATGAATGGAAAAAACGGGACGTTGAACGGCCAAAAGAATATGAAATCCTGACCGCGGAAATAGCAAAAGCCACATTTGGGGTGACACCCTCCGGGCATAAGAAAATCAAGGGTCTGGAAAGGGAAAATCTGCGCGACCATATGAACGACCTTGAACTGATTTTTACAATGCTCGGAGAGGCTTCCACGACCGCTGTCACCAAAGCGGACAATGCTCATGGCTTTGTTGAAAACCGTCGCGCGGCTGTTAAAGGCGGAGGTGTGGCCGGAAAAGCGCGCAAAGACCTTGAGAAAAAAACCGGAAAACGGGTTGTCTCTGCTGAAAATTATTTAGCGGAACCGGAGGGCCGCAAAAGACTGGAGAAGAAGAAACAATGACAGAGCCTGTTCTGCCGCCGCTTTCGCCCATAACAATAAAAGAGCGCGTATCCCTGTCTTTTATTGAAAAGGGACATCTTGATGTATTGGACGGCGCTTTTGTTGTTGTTGACGTAACTGGTGTTAGAACCCACATTCCTGTCGGCGGCGTCACCTGCCTTATGCTGGAGCCCGGCACAAGAGTTTCTCATGCCGCTATTACTTTAGCCGCCCGGGTTGGGTGTCTGCTTGTGTGGATAGGCGAAGCCGGGGTCCGGTTGTATTCGTCCGGCCAGCCGGGTGGGGCAAGGTCTGATAGATTGCTTTATCAGGCAAAACTTGCGCTGGATGATGATTTGCGGTTGAAGGTAGTGAGGAAAATGTACGCCATGCGTTTTCAGGAAGAGCCGCCGGCCAAGCGGAGTATACAGCAGTTGAGAGGAATAGAAGGCGTTAGAGTTCGCAAGTTATATGAACTTTTTGCGAAACGCTATGGCGTTGAATGGAAGCATAGAAATTACAACCATGAAGAATGGGGAAGCGGGGATATTCCTAATAGGTGTTTGAGTTCCGCCACAGCCTGCTTGTATGGTATTACCGAAGCGGCGGTGCTTGCTGCCGGATATGCCCCGGCAATTGGATTTATTCATACTGGAAAACCCTTGTCGTTTGTATATGATATTGCTGATGTTTTTAAATTTGAAACTGTTCTACCGGTCGCTTTTAAAATAGCCTCGGAAAAGCCGGCTAATCCGGAACAGGCCGTGCGTCATGCATGCCGGGAGATTTTCAGAAGCACAAAGTTGCTTAGCCGGATAATTCCGGGCATTGAAGAAATCCTGGCGGCGGGGGGAATTCCTCTTCCGGAAGATCCCGAGTACTCTGTCGGTCCGGCTATACCAAATAAGGAGAGTTTAGGCGATGATGGTCATCGTGCTTGAAAACGCCCCTCCAAGGCTAAGGGGGAGACTCGCGGTTTGGTTATTGGAGGCCAGAACTGGCGTATATGTAGGTAATTATTCTGTGAAAGTGAGAGAGATGATTTGGAATCAGGTTGAAGAAGGATTGGAAGATGGGAATGCTGTTATGATATGGAATGCCCCCACAGAATCGGGATTTGATTTGGTCACTTTAGGCAAAAACAGGCGGATTCCTGTTGAAATGGATGGTCTGAAACTGGTTTCTTTCATGCCTGAGGAGAAATCCAGTGAGTAGGTTCTTTGACAATTTGGTAGGTCTAAAAATCGGCTACCGGACGATTTTAAACCTAAAAAGCGTTTATAGGGCATTTTAAACGCAAATAGAAGTATGTTCCCCACGAGTGTGGGGATGAACCGCGTACGGCACAGTTAGCGTCGTAGCGCATGGAATGTTCCCCACGAGTGTGGGGATGAACCGTTGCCCCTCTTTTTTGGGAATATCAATTTTTTATGTTCCCCACGAGTGTGGGGATGAACCGCAACAGATATTACAAAAGAATATGGCATGTTAATGTTCCCCACGAGTGTGGGGATGAACCGGTTTTCCGTTGTCTGGTGTATTAGTCTGTATTATGTTCCCCACGAGTGTGGGGATGATCCGCAAATTTATAAAAAAAAAAAAAATGTTTCTCCTCTTTGCTGGATAACTTTACAAAAAACAGCAATCACTTCTTATAAGTTTTTGTCCTTTTATGTTGAAAAATACTGCAAAATTTTAGTTATACTATTATTGCATAAATTACAATAATAGTGAGGTTGAAATGATTATTCAAAGAGACCTGCTTGAGAAAATAAAACCGTTTCTGAAAAGGAAGGAATACCTGGCCATTCTCGGCCCGCGGCAATGCGGCAAAACCGTGTTTTTGGAAATCATAAAAAAACATCTGATAAGCGTGGAAAAAAACGACGAAAAACATGTCCATATAATAACTTTTGAAGATAGGCGCCTTCTGCGGCAGTTTGAGCGGGAACCTGTATCTTTTGCCTCTTCTTATGCAAAGCCGGGATGCTCAACGCCGGCATGGCTTATGATTGATGAATTCCAGTATGCGGAAGAAGGCGGACAAAAACTGAAACTGGTCTATGACACGGTAAAAAACCTGAAAATAATCGTCACAGGCTCGTCTTCTCTTGAACTGAAGGCCCGGACCGGCAGATATATGGTAGGTCGGATTTTAACTTTCCTTCTTTATCCTTTTGATTTCGCGGAGTATCTTCGGGCCCGTGACAGCAGGCTTGAGAGAATACAGGAAAAAGAGAGAGCAGGGCTTTTCAACTGGCTGTCCGGGGGAAAAATCCCGCGCCGGAGATGCGGCGAAGACGCATATAACGAGGAAATGGAGGCGCATTATGAGAAGTACTGTGTGTGGGGCGGTTATCCGGCGGTCGTTCTTTCCGCAACGGATCGTGAGCGGTTAAAAGTCCTGGCGGATATTTACAGCGGTTATATTCTTAAAGATATAAAAGGGCTTCTTGAGTTATCCACAGACAGGAATCTTGTTTTACTTGCGCAGCATCTGTCGGCCCAGACGGGCAATATAGTGGTATACGGAAATCTGGGAAATGAATCAATGCTTGATTTCCGAAAACTCAAGGGACACCTTAACGTGCTGATGGAAACTTTTATATGCGCGGAACTGAGGCCCTTTTTTGTGAACAGACAGAAAGAGTTGTCCAAAAATCCCAAAATATATTTTTATGACCAGGGATTCAGGAATTATCTTATTGAAAACATGAATCCGCCGGAAAGACGGCCCGACGCGGGCGCTGTTATTGAAAATGCCGTGTTTGTGCGGTTTAATTCATTGCGGGAAGATTTGGGCAGAATTAATTTTTGGAGGACAAAAGCCGGGGCCGAGGTGGATTTTGTCATTCATACTGCCGGGAGTATTTTGCCGGTAGAGGTTAAATACTCTAGTTTTGAAAACCCTAAAATTTCCAAAAGTTTCGCGAGTTTCATAGAAACTTTCAAGCCGGCTCGCGGACTTATTCTTACAAAAAAATATTGGGGTTATTTAAAGCGTAATTCTACAGAGATAATTTTTGCGCCGGTTTATTATATTTAATCCATAAGAGCGGCTGTCCCAAGTCCTATTTCGCGAAGCTCAGTATAACCGGTTCAATCGCTTCTATGGCTTACGGCGAGCCTCCAATGTACCCATTATTTAGTGAAAGCTCAGTAATTTTGAGCAAAGCAGTTCTGCGGGTACAATGCTGCATAAATGCGACCGCTACATTTGGCAAAGCAATCCCTGCGTACGCAGGGATGCGGCTACAGTGCGGGATAGCAATCCCGCCGCTACATGGCGCGCCAAGGGCGTGCAACTGCAGAACGATTTTATTTTTCAATCAGTTCAATTGTGATTGTTTTTTCTTCGCCGCCGGAAATTATTGCGAGATTCACTTTGTCTTGGGGCTTGCGTTTTTTCAGTTCTTCAGAATAATCTTTCAGGCCGCTTATTTCTTTCCCGTCTATTTTTACTATCACGTCGCCCGGTTTTACGCCTGTTTCAGACAGGGTGGAATTTTCGCTTAATTCAGCGATTTTTACGCCTTTTCCCGTATAGGTAAAATCAGGGATAAATCCCGCTCCGGCTTTTCTTTCTGTTTTTGTTTTTTCAACCCGGTTTGAAAATCCTTCAGTTCTTGCGATGAAATCGCTGCCGCCTGCAAGGTATTCAATGACTTCTTTTATTAATTCTCCTGTTTTTACAATGCCGTTTATATCTATTTTATCTACCGTATCCGTAGGTTTATGATAATCCGCGTGGGCTCCGCTGAATATCTGGACAGCGGGCACGCCTTTTTCAATAAAGCTTGTCTGGTCCGAGGAATCCATGTCCTGCTGTACTATTTCGGTTTCTATGCCCGTTGCCAGGCTTGCGCCGCGGAAAACGTGTATCCAGCTTTTGGACGAGGCTGCGTTTAAAATTAAAATTTTTTTATTTTGCAGTCTTCCGATTGTGTCAAGGTTCAGCATCGCGTTTATTTTTGAAATCTGTTCATTCGTTAAAGCGTTTACAAAATGTTTTGAGCCGATTTCGCCGTGCTCTTCAGCCGTGAAAGCCGCAAAAATCAGGGACCTTTTTGCCCTGTTTTTTGAAAAATACAGCGCAAGTTCCATTAACAGGGAAACTCCGCTTGCATTATCGTCAGCGCCAAAGTAAATTTTTCCGTTTCCCGTCCCTGCATGGTCGTAGTGCGCTCCTATTACTATATATTCATCTGAAAGTTTCGGGTCGGTTCCTTTTAGCATTGCAATTACATTTTTTAATTTATGGGTTTTGTTCCCGAAGTTCTCCGTCCATATATGGAAAAAGTTTTTTGAGTCAAAAGGCTTCAGCCCGTAAGAGGAAAAGTTTTTTGCAATATAATCGGCAGCTTTATCGATCTCAGGAGTCCCGATGCCTCTTCCTTTTAATCGGCTGCCTGCCAGAAATTCAATATGCTTTTTTATGTTTTTTGCGGAAAATTCGGATTCCAGCCGGCCAAGAGCGTTTCTTTCCGGATAGGTTTGCTTTAAAGAATCTTGGGCGAATTTAAAGCTCAGGGGCGAGTCCGTAATTTCCCTTCTGCTTGTTTTTATAGAATTCATGCGGCTGTCAAACACAAGGCAGGTGTATTTGCCGTAATGCGGAAGTTTTGTTGAGAGCGGTTTCAGGGCATCGGCGCTGGCAGGGATTATGATTCCGAGCCCGTGCTCCGGATTGGCAGGATTAAAATCTGAAAATATAAAAGAGTGGGTGTTGTCAAAACCTTGGTTGTCAATGAGTGTTTGGTTTTTATTGAATTTTATCCCGTATTTTTCAAGGTTTTTCAGGGCTTCTGCCGAAAATTTGTTTTCTTTGCCTAACAGCCAGATTGACTTATCACGCGGCAGTCGGGAAATTTCATTGTCCTTTTTTATTTCAGGAGGGTTTTCTTTGTCTTTTGACCAGTTTAATGCAAATTCTTCGTAAAATTTCATTTCAGGAGATTCTGAAGGAAGCAGAATCAAAGGCTTTTGCGCTCCCAGCAATTTTGAAAGCGTTGACGGCGTTTCAAGCGGATGGAGTTTTCTGAAAACATCAAATTCAGGGTCAAGTTCAAGAATCAGGGGTTTTGACGAGAATTCCATTTCAAACGATTCTGATTTCTGGTTTGTGTTTATAAATGTTCTGAACGCATGGCTTTCATTTTCAAAATGAATAACGACCGGTATGTCAAGGTCGTATAAATAATCCTGTTTTTGCCCTATTTCAAATTTTAGAAGGTATTTATCATCACTTTTTTCAATGATGGGATGTTTGAGTTCAAGCTCCGGCGCGCCGGTTTTTGCCAGCCACTGGTCAAAAAAATAGTCCAGATTATCATCCGTTGTTTTTTCAAAAGAATTTTTCAGGTCTTCAAAAACCGCGCGCCTGAATTTATTTTTCAGGTAAAAATGTCTTAACGCGTCAATGAATTTTTTATCCCCGAATTTCTGCCTGAGCATGTGATAAAACATCATGGTTTTGCCGTAGCCCACGGCTTCCGAGGCGGAAGAATGCCTTGAGCGGAATTCAATTATCGGGAAATCTTTTGATATTGAAACGTAATCCGAATATTTCTGAAGAACGGCCATTCTGTAGTCTCTGCCTTTCCCGCGCTGCTCCGATATGAGATAGTCCGCCAGGTACGCGGTCAGCCCTTCGCACCAGTTACCTTTTTCATAATCCACGAACGCGCCGTTTCCCCACCAGTTGTGGAGTATTTCATGGGGATAAGACGAATGAAGAATGAAAGGAAGCCGTATGACTTTGGGTCCCAGCAAAGTGAAAGACGGAATCCCGTAGCCTGTTTCCCAGAAATTTTCAACAAGCGCGAATTTTTTGTAAGGATATGGGCCGAGCAGTTTTGAATACATTTCAACGTATTGTTTCGTGGTCTTAAGATATTTCTTTGCAAGAGAATCGTCAGGGTTTCTCAGGAAAACGTGAAAACTCGGGTCTTTTTTTTCAGAGTATTCTTTGAATTTACCGCATGAAAGCGCAATGTCGTCCTGAGGATTTTTCTCGGACCACACGGTTCTTCTGGAATTTCCCTGCGCCGCATCGGAGATTCTCTCTCCCTGCGTCACGATGCCGTAGTCCTTGGGCAGTTCGGCCTCTATCCTGAAGGTCACGAGTTCCTTTGCCATGCGTGGGTAAAAGCCGGAGCTTCCTGAAAGATAACACCCTTGCTCCGAGACCATGCCCGGGGTTTCGGAAAAACTTCTGGCATATTCCTGCGCCTGCTCCTCAAACGGGTGGAAAATCTTTCCGCTGTATTTTATTTTTGCGGTTTTTGCGCCGGGCTTGACTTCAATGTAATAATACTCAAAAATTTTTTCAGTTTTTTCAGCGTCTTTGAGCGGTTCTATTGAAACCCCGTCCGCAGCCGGGACCGGGTTTAATCCCTTGTGAAGATAAAATGAAAAACCGGGGGTTTTATCCGGAATTGTGAAGGAATCAATGACTTCAACGGAGTTCCCTGAAAAGTCAAACTTGATTTTCATGTCGTGATGAATTACGCCGGCATTTAAATTCAATTTAATTACTGAGGCAAACACAAATAATATCTGCTTTGGCTGAGCCGATTTTTGAGCGAGACAAGGAGTGAGGAGCGAGCATATCGTTGATATGTAAGCGACGAACGACGCAGTCGCAGCCGAAAAGCGGCCAGCCCCTTTCCCCCCGGGAAAGGGGAGGCTCATATTTGGCCGTCTGCTGCGTTGCTCCTCATTCACATAGCCTACGCTATGCTCATTCGTTGCGCCTTGCATCCAATCCAAATCTGAGCCTCCAAAGTAGGACATTATTTGTGTTTGCCTCAGTAGGAGCAAAACAGGCATTACCCTCGGTAGTAGTTTCATATAAATTCCTCCATATATTTATATAATATTAAAAATCGGAGGGAGCATGAGCGATAAATCCCGTGTGACGCTTTTGATTGTAATTGACGCGGTCGGAATCTCAACAATTGAGCATCTGCTTTCAAAATGTAACAAAAAAATAAAAATGCCGAATTTGTCAAGATTGGGCATCGGAGAAATCGTTTCTCCGGAATTTAAAAAGAGATTTTCTCCGGGATATTCCGGAAAATCATATGTAACCAAAGTTACACAGGCCTCGGCGAGCGCGGACAGTCTTGTGGGGCACAGGGAAATGATGGGCGTGGTGGATAACAGGACGTACAACCTGTTTTACGATGGTTTTGGGCAGGATTATCTGGCTGAGCTTGAAAAAAGAACGGGCAGAAAAACTTTTTTCAACAAAATGGCCGGAGGAATGGACGCCATTGAATTAAACGCTGACGAGCATGAAAAAACCGGGAATCTGATTGTTTACGCGAGCAAATGCGACCCGCTTATACAGATTGCAATGAATGAGAACGTAATCCCGGTCAAAGAACAGCATTTCATAGCGGATACGGCTTTTGCTCTTGCGATGGAAATGAAAATACCGCTTACCCGCGCCATTGCAAGAAGCTACCTAAAAACGCCTGAAGGGGAAATCATAAGAACTTCAAACAGGCATGACGCTGTTCTGCCTCTGGAACAGAAAACGCTTGTTGACTTGCTTTATGAGAAAAATGTCTGGACCGTAGCTGTCGGCAAAACATTAGAACTTGTAAACGCTAATTATCACGAAAAAATAAAATTAACCAGGGAGATTTTTATAGACCCGGAATTGGGGCTCAGGTTCGTTCATCCCAGGAAGAAAGACACAAATCCGTACGTGGCGCAGGGCATAATAAACGCCCTGGTTTCCGCCAAATCCGTTTACAGGCCGAACGGCGCTTTCATATTCGCCAATCTGGTTGACACCGACAGCGTTTACGGCCATACTAGGGACATAGAAGGCGCGGTTAAGTGCATTGAGGAGATTGACAGGATAATCCCCGTTTTTGAAAAAACGCTTTCAAAAGGGGATTTGCTGATTATTACTGCGGACCACGGAATGGAGCACAAAGAGGATTACGGGTACCACTCAAACGAACCGCTTCCTTTGATTGCTGAAAGAAAGGGCGCTGGCGCAGATTTGGGCGGAATCAGGACAGGCAAATATCAGGGCCTTCTGGATGCAGGTTCAATAATAGCGCAATTTTTTAATTGCGAAAAAGAATATAAGGAAATAATAAACTTATAATTTCTTTACGGTCCCTTAGGGCACACGTACCCGTAGTAAGAGCGGGGGGTGAGTGCGTCCCATGTGTATCTGTTTGAAGGATTCCATAAAATCCAGTTTTTCAGCATATTCCTCTTGGCGGCTATCATTTGCGCCCTGATTTCGTGCGGTCCGTATCTGAGGCCGAGTGAAAAATCCTGGAGATAAGGCCTCATTTTTGCGTAATCTTCGCCCAATCTTTCAAAAGCGTCCCGTAAACCATAATCTATGGTTTTAAAAGGTTTCGCGTCCGGGTTTTTTATCCCGTAGTTTCCTTTTTCATAATGAGAGGGATACATCATGGGGTAGATGTAATCTGCATGCCGCGCCAGAGTTTCAATGTTCTGGCCTATACCCATTCCGTGTTTTATTGTCGTGGTCAGGCCGAAAATAGCGGCGGATATTTTCACTTTATAAGGCTTGAGTTTTTTGGCCGCGTATTTGAGGAATTCTCCCAGATTCTCAATGCCTGACTGCTCCGTGTGGGGTCTTGAATACCTGCACATTGAAATTACGCCTTCGGAGGGAAACCGTATGTAGTCAAATTGTATCTCGTCAAAACCGAGTTCGGCGCATCGTACCGCAATGTCAATGTTGTATTCCCATATTTCCCTGTTATATGGGTCAACCCATGTTCCGCCGTTAAAGCTTTTCCAGACGTTTCCTTCCGGAGTTTTGACCGCAAGTTCCAACCTGTGTTTCGGCAGGTGATTGTCTTTGAACACGACTATCCTCGCTATTTTGTATAAACAGGCTTTTTTGAAATCTTCAATCATGTGTTCCGGCTTTGATATCGCAGGGACATAAGAGCCGTAATTGTGCGCTTTTTCCACACCAGGAATGTAAACCTTTCCGTCAGTCTCTTTTACGGCTACTACGACGGCATTTATGACTGATTCACTGATTTTTTCCAGAATCTGTTTTCTGGTTTTCATTGAACCGGCGCCCCAGCTGGTGAGGTGAATGCCTCTTATATCCGGCTCTAAGCTGATTTTTTCCTTCACCGCTTCCGTGATAGCGGACCTGTCCGCTATAGCTTTAGCGTAGGCGGAAGTGGACATTCTGACTTCTTCCAGAGGGGACCTGGCTTTCCGGTTTTTGGGGGCGTTCTGGGAACAGATGACCGGAATGACCAAAACGAAGATGGCAAAGCAAAGATGAATAATCATAGAATATATTTTATGAAAAAATCAGTTGTTTTCATATTTTTCTGCGGGGTGATTTCCATGAATCTCAATTCCTATTCACAAAACTCATTGACGCTTCACTACAACCGTTTAAACGGCGATTACGAAGGCTGGTCCATGTGGGTGTGGAACGAAGAGGATAAAAAAAAAGGGTTTGAAATCCCGCCGCACGGAAAAAGCGATTTCGGAATTGTTTTCAAAATTGACGCTGACGAGCGCGGGCTTTCAGGCAAAAACGCGGGTTTTCTGCCTAAATACAAAAACTGGGAAAAGAAAGACGGTTCCGACAGGTTTTTCAGGTTGAAAAATGCAAAGGAAATTTTCATGGTTGAAGCCGACCCTGAGGTTTATGCAATATCTCCTGAGATTTCAACGCGGATAATCTCGGCTGAAATTGAAAACGCCAACCAGATAAAGATAGTCTTCACCAGAGTCGTAGATAGGGAATTCATTTCAAACCAGTCATTTTATGTTTCAGACGGCATAATGAGGCATTATCCTGAAAAGATTTATTTTAAACACGGAGCTGATTCAGGCTCTTGGGCGCTATTTTCTCTTCATTCCGACGCAAAAATGGGTTTTCCGGAAATAAATGAAGGCAAATGGGCGCTTTATTCAAGAAATTTCGGGCCGATTGCGCTTAGATTGGGCGATATCGTGTACGGCGATTATTTTAAAACCGATAAAGAATTAGGCGTAATTTTTAAGGAAGAAAAAACCATAATAAGAATCTTCTCGCCGAGAGCCAAAAGCGTTTCAATTTTGCTTTACGACGATGAAAACGCTGATTCTTCGGAATATCCCGCGGATTATTCAGGGAACGGAGTATGGGAGAAGGTTTTTACTGAAAACATTGTTGGAAAGTATTACAAAATCCGGGTGAAAGAAGGAGACAGGGTTTTTGAAGGAATTGACCCGTATGCCCGGTATGCGAGTTCTCATGACGGGAAGGCTCTGATAGTGAAAGACAAAACTTCGGTTTTCCCGCCGCCGGTATTTGACCTTGCGGAAACGATAATTTATGAAATGCACATCAGGGATTTTACGATTGACGAAAATTCAGGCGTAAAAAACAGGGGAAAATATTCGGGGCTTGCCGAAGAAAATTCAACGCATAAAAATTTCAAGGAGCTTTTGACAGGCATTGACCACCTCATTGAGCTCGGAATCAACGCTGTTCATATAATGCCTTTTCAGGATTTTGAAAACAACGAGGCCTCCGGCGAATACAACTGGGGCTACATGCCGGTTAATTTTAATTCGCCTGACGGATGGTATGCGATTGACAGAAAGGAAAAGATAAGAGAAGCCAAGGAAATGATTTCCGCTTTTCACAGGAAAGGCATAAAAGTGTTTATGGACGTGGTTTACAATCACACCGCCGAGACTGACTCAAAAATCCGCAATTTCAATGCGGCTGCGCCCGGCTATTATTACAGGATAAAGGAGAACGGGGAGTACTGGAACGGCTCAGGCTGCGGGAATGAATTCAAGACAGAAGCGCCCATGGCAAGGAAGTTTATTCTGGACAGCCTGGTTTACTGGGTTAAAGAATACGGGATTGACGGGTTCAGGTTTGACTTAATGGGCCTGGTTGACAAAGAAACCGTTTTTGAAATAGTGAAAAAACTCAATGCAATAAAACCCGGCATCATAATTTACGGCGAGCCGTGGACGTGCGGCCCCACGCCTGTTGACGGGATAAAAAAAGGCTCGCAGAAATCAAAGGGATTCGCCGTTTTCAACGATAATTTCAGGGACGCGATAAAGGGGAGTGTTTTTGAAATTAAGGACCTGGGCTACGTGCAGTCCGGGAAAAACAGGGACGCTGTGATGCGTGGGATTATGGGCAGCATTAGTGATTTTACTGATTCGCCGCTTGAAACCGTAAACTATGTGAGCTGTCACGACAATCACACGCTCTGGGACAGGATAGATTTGTCAGCTAAAGACGCTGTTTTGAATGAAAAAATAAAGATGGACAAGCTTGCGCAGGCGATAATTCTGACTTCGCAGGGAATTCCGTTCCTTCATTCAGGCGAGGAATTCTTAAGAACCAAAACCGGCGAGGAAAATTCCTACAACCTCCCTGATTCCGTAAACATGATTGACTGGACTCTGAAAAAAACTCATTACGGCGTGTTTTCTTTTTACAGGGACTTAATACATTTGCGCAAATGGCACCCGGGTTTCAGGATGAAAACTGCGGAACAGATAAAAGAAAACCTGAAGTTTTACGAGGAATCAGGCCTGCGTGTTGAAAAACCCTGCATAGCTTATAAAATAAACGGAAAAAATTCAGGCGACGAGTGGGAGGAAATAATAGTTCTGATAAATCCGACAAGAAAGCCGGTCAGGTTTTTCCTGCCGGAAGGCTCATATCTGATAGGGTTTGACGCGGGCGGTATCTATGCGGGCAAAAAAGAAGCCGTTTCTTCCGGCATTGAAGTCCCGGCAATAACGATGATGATATTACATAGCGAAGTAGCGAAATAGCGAATGCGAAGAAGAGACTTTATTCCCAGGCGGATATGGGTCAAAAGTCCCTTTTTATGCGCGCTTATTAATGATAAAATGATAATGTAATTATATTTTTTTGGAGGGAAAAAACATGAAAAAAATTCTATCTGGAATCGGAGCGGTTATATTTGCGGTTTCATTAGTTTGCGCAAAAGACTTTGGCAAAATTGAGGATTTGAAATCAGGGGATTTCAGTATAAGCCTGCCTAAAGAAGGGGAGACTCCTGTGGCGCAGGAGCCTGCGGTAGTTGAGCCTCAACAGCCGGTTGTTGTCGCTCCTGAGCCTCAGCCCCAGGTCCCGCAAGATGTGATTTACAAATTCCAGAGAGTAAAGAACGACCTCTGGCGTCTTGACAGCGACACCACCTGGCTCAGAATGGACATAGACCGTCTTGAAAGAGAAGCCTCAAGGATAGCCCAGCAGAATACGTCCAGTCCTTTTTTCAGCAGCGATTTGCGCAGAATGTCAATGGATATGTCCAGGTATTACAACGACAGCCAGCGCATAGCCATGGATATAAAAAATCTTCTGAATATTGCCCAGAAATCCGAAGAATTAAACAAGCTTGCCAGGGACATGGAATGGGACGCGAGAGATTTAAACAACAGGTTCCAGTTTGACGTTCAGAACGCGGCGCAGAGGCTTGAATGGACTGTCCGGCGCATAGACCCTAAATTGATAGGTCATGACGCACAATGGACTGCAATGGACATATCCCGCTACAGTCGCGACATAGGCTGGAAAACACGGGACATGATGTGGGACACCCAGGAACTCGCGCGCAGAACCCAGCCGGATAAAGGATTAGATTCTATTTCAAAACAGGCAACAAATGCGCTACCACCAGCTGCCAATGCCGGAGCGGCTAATACATTAGTTCAAGCTATATGGCAAGTTTGGACAGGCGTGGTAGATGAATGGAATGAATATTATTCGGAAAATACTACAGATGAACCCTCAAGCAGTGCGGCCGGTGGTTCCGGTAGCACTTATTATAATGGCCAGGGCGGGGATTCAAATTACGACGTGAACAGATATAGACGCACACAGGAATAAAAGATTTTTTGTTCATTGAGACAAACATCTAAGCCAAGGTATTGTCCCATAATAGCTGTCATTTATTACCAGGCTCTTATGTGAAATTTTGCTTCATTTTATTTTAAAAGTTTTATTCCCTGGTAGTATAATAACCAGGGAATTTTTATGTAAAACATAAATATGCTTAAAATTGATTTCTTGCAAACAAATTTTGAGAGCAAACGAACTATCTCCTTAAATCAATGGGTTTTGCTTATAGTTGGGTATCTGATCCTCAATATAATTATCAGTAATGTGGTAATGCATGGTGAGCCCATACCTATAGCTTCCATTCTGAATAGTTTAATCTTTTTATTCACTTTTATATTGATATTTAAAAAGTTTGGCGTAGATTTTAAAAACACCTGGAATATGTGGAAAAAAAGCTTTAATAGGGATTTTGCATTATGTTTTTTAGTGAGCATTATTCTTGTGCCTTTAGAACTTCTAATGGTACACTTTAATTTGACTGGAACGCTCTTGAAACATCATTCAGTAGAAATGACAAACGCCCTCAATGAACTTATTTCCAAAACAAATTATCTGGGATTGTTTCTATGGTTTTTCTCATTAGGAATTTTAACTCCGATAGTAGAGGAGATTTTTTTTAGGAGGTTGTTATATGTGGCTTTAAGACATCAGTATAATTTTAAAAGATCTATTGTTTTTGGCTCATTGATTTTCGCTTTATTTCACCCCGGCGCATTGTTGTTGACTTTTATTACAAGTTTTGTCTGCTATTACCTATATGAAAGATTCCAAAGACTTTCTTTGACTATATTTCTTCATTCTTTTAATAATTTAGTAATTTTATCAATTTCGATTTACAGATTGAGTTAAAAGGAAGCAAGTCCGGCGCATAGACCCTAAATTGATAGGTCATGACGCACAATGGACTGCAATGGACATATCCCGCTACAGTCGCGACATAGGCTGGAAAACACGGGACATGATGTGGGACACCCAGGAACTCGCGCGCAGGACTGATGTTGCAAAAGGAGTTAAGGAAAAAAATTTGAATAATCAGACAAAATTTGGATTGGCAGATGCAGCGTGGGGTATAGTTGCCGCATGTATTGTTAGCCACGAGTGTCGGGAAGATGTCGTAAATTACATAAACAATCTTCATGATGATGAGAATGACACCTATCACAACAATATGGACGGTGCAAACCCCAACTATGAGGTGTACAAAAAAGTAAAATAAGCCCGGAGACCACTTTCTGTCCCGCCAAAACAGGACAGGAGGGAAAGCTGAATGTCTCAAATAACATTATGATAATTAATGTCTTTATTTTTTTATTTTTCCTGGCATTAGCATCGGCGCCAGCTTTGGCAATATGGTTCGCCGAAAGCATCCCGGTAAAAGTCAGGGTGGTTTTGGTTGTAATATCACTTTTTATTATCTGGTTCGCTGTGATTATTAAATTTTTAAAAAAGTTTGGAATGAGTTATAGCGAAATAGGCATTAAATTGCCCCAAAAAACCGACCTTAAAAAAAACGTTCTTCTTCTATTCTCCGGCACACTGGCCTGTCTGTTATGGCTTCGCCTGTACGCTGCCGCTTTCAAAATGCTTCTGCCTGCGGAATATGATAGAGTAGCCTCTTGGAAAAATACAAGTTATGTGCAATTCCTGTCTGAATGGGGAAAAACAGGGGAATTCTCCGGCATAATGGCGCTTTGGGGCGGAATACTGCTTCTTGTCATTATTGAAGAGTTGGCATTCCGAGGGCTTATATTTAATTATTTAAGGCGGGAATACTCCTTTAAAAAGGCTTTAATATGGAATTCGGCTTTATTCGCTCTTCCTCATCTTCATCCGTATATTGTCCCTATACCCTTTGCCTTGGGTTTAATATTTACCATGCTTTATGTGAAATCCAAAGGGCTTATGGTTCCAGTATTGACACATTTTGCCTATAACTTGTCACTATCATATTTTGGCGAATTTATATCTTGAAAACCCGGCGGTTCCGCCAAAAGCAATGAAAGATGTATATCTGTTGAAATTTTTTCAATTTCCACGCGATGGTTTTAAGACCAAGAAAATCACAAGTTTAGAGGACAGCCTTACATGGCTTGTGTTTATTTATTTAGTGACTCTGCTGTTAACCGTGTTTTTATTGATTCTATTTAAGAATCATCAGGAATTTGCCAAACAAATCTTATATGGATTATATCCGTGCATTGTCATTTTAATCTCGTTAAAAACCTTGCGGAAAATCGGTTGTAACTTTAAGGACGCATTGGATGATTGGAATAAAAATATAAGATATGATTCAATCCTGGGTTTAAAATATTTTGCCGCGTATTTTCTTGTTTCTATATTACTGGATTTCCTGGGTTTCAAGCCTCCTAATATAATACCCGGAGGTTACTCGCCCAAGATAATAAATAATATTTTCAATCCGTTTGAAATTGTATTTGTAATTTATGTCGTATGTCTTTTCATACCATTGGCTGAGGAAATATTTTTTAAGAGAATTTTATATGTAAGTTTCAGACATAAAATGTCTTTTTTAAAAGCATTTTTCCTTTCTTGTATTCTTTTTGCAGCCCTTCATTATGTAAATTTTTTTCCTATCTTTTTATGGAGTTTGTTTTCTTATTATCTTTATGAACGCCATAAAAGACTTCCGTCAAATATTATATTCCATTCGCTTGCTAATTTCTGGGGAGTCATTCATTTTGCGCTTTTAATTTGAAAATTTTCTAACATCCTTTGTCCCTCCTTACAAAGCGCTATTACCCAATTCTTAGAAAGATTTTTTTTGACTTTTGGCGGATTATTAAAGATAATATTACTAATACAATGTCTGAAATAAAAAACAAACTGATCGGTTTATTCCTTGCGATAATCATCGTCCTCTCCGTAGGGACACTGGGTTATTCCGTTATAGAGAAATGGGATGCGTTTGACAGTCTTTACATGACTGTCATAACCCTTGCCACCGTGGGATACGGGGAAACGCACCCCCTTTCCGGCACGGGCCGGATTTTTACCATATTCCTCATCCTCGGCGGGATAGGCATAATGACTTACATCTTTACCACTTTGACTTCCATAGTCGTGGAAGGACATTTAAAAAATATCTTCAGGAGAATAAAAATGGAAAACGACATAGCAAGTCTCAACAGACATTTTATAATCTGCGGCAATACGCATACGGGAATGAGCATAGCGTTCGAGCTTAAAAAAACCCGCAGGGATTTTGTAATAATCGTGCTGAACAGAGAAGAGGCCCAGAAACTCATCGCGGAGGGATTTAACGTGGTGGAGGGGGATGCCACTGAAGATGAAGCGCTTATTAAAGCGGGCATCAAAAACGCAGCCGGGATTTTCTGCACTTTAAGAAACGACAAGGATAACGCCTTTATATCCCTTACGGCAAAAGGCCTGAACCCTTCAATAAAAATCGCGGGCGTTCAGAATGAAACCGACGGCTCAATAAAAAACAAACTGATAAGAAGCGGCGTGGATATCGTAATAAGCCCTTTTTTCATAGGAGGGTTGAGAATGGTTTCGGAAATGGTGCGACCGACCGTAGTGAATTTTCTGGACTCAATGCTGAGGGACACGAGTCAGGAAGACGTTCGTTTTGAGGAGATAATCATAAGGGATAAAAAGGAAATTATCAGCAAGAGTATCGGCGATTTTAAAAAAATAGCCGGCTCATCCGGCGTGGTCGTGGCGATAAAAAGAAAAGCAGAAAGCAAATACGAGATAAACCCTCCGGACAATGTCGTTTTAAGCGAGGACGATGTTTTAATCATGCTCGGAAGCAGCAAGAAACTGGGGGAAATCGCAAAAAATCTTTCCTAATACCCCAGTTCTTCGTTTACAAGAACAATCAGGTAGTCCGTGTAGACGGGTTTTCTATAGAGGATTGAAACCACATTGCAGATTCTGGACTCTATGTCGCAGTCCTCGCATTTCCCGCTGATTACGCACGGATTTTTTCTTCCAAGCCTTATGTTGTTTGCAACAGCCGCTATGTTTCTTATTCTCCAGAGCCCTTCATTCAAGTCCTTTACTATCTTGTTATGTCCCGCAATTAAAATCACTTTTTTGGGGCCGTAAATTGCGGCTGCCGCCCTGTTGCCGTAGGCGTCTATTAAAATCAGTTCGCCGTTTAAGGTTATGGCCTGCGGGGAAGCCAGATAAAAATCCGCAGTCTGCGCTCTCAGCCATGTTTCAATTCTCGTCTGTTTATCCATTTCAGGCGTATGAGTTATTATCTCATTGCCTGCGTTTTTCAGCGCGTCAACGAGCCCCAGAGAGCGGACTGTCTGGCTTCCGCCAAGCCCTATCTTTTTGTTTTGGCCGTTCGTATAACTCACGGCACCTGTAGCGCCGGAGGCGCTGTTCCGGCCGATTAAAGATAAAACATGATTTGCGGCTGATTTGGAATCCTCAGACAAAAAGGTTTCAAATCTGTTCTTTTCCAGAACTTTAGACAATTTTTCAAGTCTTTTAAAATTCAACAGTTTTTTATGTTCGTCCATAATTCAGATTATAGTTTTTTTATGCTTGACATTAAATATCAATTTTATTATATTAACCTGAAGTTGTTATACCCGGTATCAAGGAGGATGTAAATGCGAAAAACAATACTTGGTCTGGTTGTATGCGCCGTGTTTGCATGCGGCTATTCTTACGCTTCCGAAGTCAACGTGACTTTTGACCAGAATGGCAGTCTTGCAAAAATCATGGAACAGATAAATGAGAAAACAGGCAATTCTTCAGATGTTCTCGCGCCTGTTGAGCAGACAAAGGCCCTTAAAGAATGGACTGTAATGGTTTTCGTCAATGCAAAGAATAATCTTGAGAAGTACGGTTTGAAAGACGTTAATGAGATGGAAATGATAGGTTCAACCGACAAAATCAACGTAGTGGCGGAGTTAGGCAGAATCAAGGGATACGATTCGTCCGACGGGGACTGGACGGGTTCAAAAAGGTATCTTATCCAGAAAGACAATAACGCGTCCAAAGTCACTTCTCCGGTTCTCATGGAAATAGCCAAAAGCGACATGGGCGACTGGAAATATCTGGTCGGATTTACGAAATGGGCCATGGAAAAATTTCCGGCCAAGAAATACATGCTCGTGGTCTGGAATCACGGCAGCGGCTGGAACAAGGACGAGAAATTTGAAGCGGCCAAGGGAATCTCCTACGATGACGAAACAGGCCATCACTTAACCACTCCCCAGCTTCTCATGACTCTGAAGGAAACTGGGAAAATTGACATTTTCTCAATGGACGCGTGCCTGATGCAGATGATGGAAGTCGCTTACGAAATCAAGGATTATACCGACTACGTCGTCGCATCCGAAGAGACCGAACCGGCTGACGGGTATACTTACAACACTTTTCTCGGACCTCTTGCCGCCAAGCCGACAATGACGGCAGCGGAGCTTTCCAAAGCGACTGTTGATTCATACACGGACCACTACCAGAGCATAAGCCAGGGCGCGACCCAGTCTTCAATAAACGCAAAAAGTCTGGCCAATCTAACAGCCCTCCTTGATAACTGGACTTCCGAGATAATGAAAGCCGGAGAGCTTCAGGTGGTAAAAGACGCGAGATCAAAGGCGCAGGACTTTTATTATTCCAGCAACAAAGACCTCTATCACTTTGTGAAACTTGTGACAGAAACTTCCAAAAACAGCGTTGTCGTCAGCAAAGGAAAAGAGATCATGAGTTTTATGAAAGGCGAGGTCATACTCCATAACAGGGCATACGGCTCAGGATACGCTGATGCGTACGGTCTCGCTGTTTACCTGCCTTCCTATTACAGCGCCGCCTATGACGAGCTGAAATGGGCGCAGGAATCCAAATGGGACGACTTCATAAAGTGGGTTAAGTAAGCGAAAATGACAAAGGCGCTGGAGAATTATTAATAGGATTAGCTGGCGCTGTAACTTCCTGTTTATCTGATGAGAATTGCAATGAAACAGTCGGTAATACGGTAGAATCCATATCAGAATGGTGGAATAGTCCTCATGAAGAAGTTGATAATTTTCAAGAAGGGGATTATTCTTACGATGTGGTTACCACAAGGAATAAAAAGTAGGAAGTTATTTTTTAATCAGGCGGGAAATTATAATTTCCCGCCTGATTTTATTTATGGTATTTAGAATTTTTGTTTTCTTTTTTTTATCTCTATAATTTCCAGCGCAGTTTTCCATATAAACTTCCTAAGTAATGCATATCAGTTGTTATTTTCGGTTTTGTCTGGTTTTTTTCTGACTTTTGTTCTTGTAGATTTGTATTGTAAAAAAATTAGTTATAATTGGAACGATATTCTTGGATTTAAGAAAGATTTGGCAGATATAATAAAAGATTGTTTTATAGGAATTATTGGTTTAGCGATTCTCTTCTTTTCTCTTAAAATTTTATTTATAATCTATCCTGAAATTTTAAACAAGTTTCTAAGCCGAGAAACATCGTCAAAATTTTTATTAGGATTTATTGAACTTAAGAATGCTGGTTTTCATGGTCTAATTATCGCAAGTTTTTTAATGTTTTTAGGAGTAGTTTCTGAAGAGATCGTTTTCAGGGGTTTTATGCTTAAATATCTTTGGAATAAATATAATAGTTTGCTGGCTATAATATTCACAACTCTTTTGTTTAGTGTAATTCATATATATCCATATAAAATATTTCCTCTAATAATTATGGGAGTTATACTTGGAATATCTCGTGTATATACAAGGTGTTTGTTGCCTCCAATTATAATTCATTATCTTTATAATATTTCCTTACTACTGTTTGAGAACGTTGTGGCTAAGATTATTATGTGAGTTTGTTACGCGCGGGGTAAGTCCTCACTGAAATCCCCTCTTTTGTAAAGAGGGGCAAGGGGAGATTTAATAAATCCCTCTTAATCTCCCTTTACTAAAGGGAGAGAAACGGCGTTCAGTGAATGCTGCGACAGCCGCGAAAAAATGTTGGAATTTTATACAACAACACTGCCTAAAAACGGATGCGCCTTTTATTCCAAGGAGGCAATTTGACACTGGATTCTGAAACGATAAATCTGAAAAAGGAAATAGAATTAGCATTTGCTGATGTGCCATATCCGGGGGATGATGATTTGGTGGATGGTATTGACCCAGAATCTATGGATACGGCCGAGTGTTTTAAAGGCATTAAGTGGCAGGATTGGAAAGAAAAACCTTCGCAATTTCTTAATCCAAAGTTTAATAGTGATTTGTTCTTTCTGTCTCCTGCAGCCTTTCACTATTATCTACCTCTTTATATGATTTTTTCTCTAACCGACTATGAGCATGCCAACCTGTTTACAGGGGAAATAATCATGGCAACGCGACCTGCCAGCATAGAGTTGTCTGAATATGTGCGAAAACGGTTAGAAGTGATGACAGACAGACAGCTCCAAATTATAATAGCTTTTTTAAAATTTATTAAGCAAAGACATGGCAATGATTGGCTTCCTACGTATCCATTAAATGAAGCGATTGAGAATGTTCAATCCTTTATTAACAGAAAGCGTTCTCTTGGCGTATAAATTACAGCGCCGCCTATGACGAGCTGAAATGGGCGCAGGAGTCCAAATGGGACGACTTCATAAAGTGGGTTAAGTAAAAATCAAATAAGAGGAGTTTTTAAAAGAGGGCTGGATTCGGTTCCAGCCCTCTTTTTTGTCGCTGCGGCGGGCTTACTTTTGTAACAATTTTGACATTGAAAAAGTCATATAGTGATGTATACTATAAATAGAACATTAGGTCAGGAGCCTAATGGCTGGTTTTTTTGTTTTTTCTTATGAAAAACCGGATTAATGCAAAGCAAACTTTGAAGAACCCGCGAGTTTCTCTGATTCGCAGATGGTTCTCTTGTTCTTTGCTGTTACTGGTTACTGGTTACTGGTCACTGGTCACTGATGTTTATGCCGGTCCTGAAACAGGCGCCACCTCGGCCAATTTTCTTAAAATTCCGGTTGCCGTCATACCTTCCGCCCTGGGCCAGTCTTACACCGCAATGATAAGCCCTGATTCAATTCTGTTCAATCCGGCAGGGTTGGGGCTTTTAAGTTATTCATGTTTTTCAGGCAGTCATAATCAATACGTGGTCGGCATCAGGCAGGAGTACGCGGCAATAACCTACCGCTCAAAATACGGCGCTGTCGGGCTGGGTTTTTCAATGCTTGACAGCGGCGACATACCGAGTTATGACCAGGACGACATACTTCTCGGCAATACCGACACCTCGCACCAGTTTATAATCCTCTCAGTTTCCCAGTCTTTCCCCAATTTTCCCCAGGACAGGGGAAAACTTGACCCCATGATAATTACCCCCAACTGGACCAGAATAGAGCCGGTTACGGACTACCGGCCCAAGGTTTACAGATTTTCAATCGGCGCGAGCGCCAAAAGCGTAGCCGAGACACTGGATGATTTGACATCCAAAACGTATACTTTTGACTTCGGAGCCCTGCTTGTTCTTCCTCATCATTTCCAGATAGGCGCTTCCTTTCTGAACGCGGGCGGGAAGCAGAAGTTTTTTACATCCTCCTATGAAGTTTCATCCGTATCAAGATTTGGAATCGCCAAAGACTTTCACACGGTGGGGGACATAATGATTTTTACGCTCATCGGCGATATGGTCAAAGAATCGGACAAGGACAGGTACGGGAGCTTCGGGATTGAAACAGACATACTCAGGCTTTTCCAGTTTCGCATGGGTTATGTGTCCCGCAAAGACGAAGGCTCAAAAATCAGCGGCGGGCTGGGATTGAACCTTGACAGGTTTACGGAAAAGGAAAACATAATAAGCGGCGCCAGAGTGGATTATGCATACCTGAATTACGGCGATTTCGGCGCCACGCACAGAATAGGATTTCAGCTTATCTGGTAAACCCCGTAATACAACTTTGGTCTTTCCGCAAAAAAGCAGCGGAAAGAAGTGTCAGGCAAATACGACGCAAATTAGGCGGGTTTTTAATTTTTAAATTGAAGTCATGAATTTGCCTGTGCTGCTTTTTACCAAAGATGATATACGGGGTAAATTTGTATAATTTTAATGTGAATATTGAATCCTTCCTCTCCAAAAGAGCCCGGATAATAGACAGAGAGTTGAAAAAATTTATCAATAATATTGATTTCGGCCAGCCTAAACTGATTGAAGCGATGCTTTATTCAATAAACGCGGGCGGGAAGCGCATACGTCCGGTTCTTGCGACCGCAGCTTACGAGATTTTTAAACCCGATTTCAGAAGAATTCTTCCGGCCGCCTGTTCTCTGGAAATGATTCACACTTATTCGCTTATCCATGACGATCTGCCTGCCATGGACGACGATAATTTCAGGAGGGGGATTCCTACAAACCATAAAGTTTACGGGGAAGGCCTGGCGGTTCTCGCCGGCGACGCTCTTCTGACAAACGCCTTCAACGTTCTTGCAATGAATTCAAAAGTAAAAGGCATAAAGCCGGGAAACGTTTTAAAGGCCGTTGAAATCCTTTCTGCAAAGGCAGGCGCAGGCGGGATGGCAGGCGGGCAGGCGGCCGACCTGGAGGCGGAGGGGTATCCTCTGGAGAAGCGTTTTTCTTCAGCCGGCAAGCTTTTAAATTACATACATCTTCATAAAACGGCTGATTTGATTCAGGCCGGCGTTCAGATCGGAGCGGTTCTTGCAGACGCTCCTGAGAAAGACTGCAGAATTCTTTCAAATGCCGGCAGGATGATGGGTCTTGCTTTCCAGATTGTGGATGATGTTCTGGATGTAACGGCTGACAAGAAGAAATTGGGGAAGAGCGGGAGCGACGCAAGGAACAAAAAACTCACTTACGTTTCCATGTATGGAATAGAAAAATCCTTGAAAAAAGCAGAGGAACTTTTGGACCGGACCCGCAAGGAGCTTTCTCTGCTGAAAAGGCCGGCTTCAAAAGTAAAAGTGATTGAGGAAATAGCCGGGTATATATGCAGGAGAGACAGGTAACAACAGTAACCAGTGGTTTGTAGTTGCACGCCCTTGGCGTGCAAATGAGTAACAGCAACTGCAAAACAACAAAGAATTACAAATTAAACTGCAGGAGTGATTGGCGTGAAATTTCTTCAGAATATCAAGAGTCCTTCAGACCTTAAAAAGATAAAAGTGGAAAAACTGCCGGATGTGGCGAAGGAAATAAGAAAGACGATAGTGGATGTGATAAGCGGAACCGGCGGTCATCTGGCTTCAAGCCTCGGCGCAACTGACTTAATAATCGCGCTTCACTACGTCTACGACATGCCTCTGGATAAGATAGTGTTTGATACCGGTCATCAGGCTTATGCTCACAAAATATTAACCGGACGATACGACAAATTTAAAAACATCAGGCAGAAAGGCGGGATATCGGGATTTTTAAAAAGGGAGGAGTCGGAATACGACGTTTTCGGCGCCGGGCATGCTTCAACCGCGTTGTCTGCCGCGTGCGGAATAGCCGCAGCCAGGGATTACTACGGATACAGACACAGGGTGGTGGCTGTGGTTTCAGACGGATGTATGACAGGCGGGATGTCCTGGGAGGCAATGCAGAATATAGGCCAGCTTGGAACGGACATACTGGTTGTTTTAAACGACAATCAGATGTTCATCTCCAGGAGAGTCGGAACCCTCGCAAAAATCCTGACAAAACTTCTGACCATGGGAACCGTCCAGAACGCTGAAAGACGGATGGAAATCGTGCTCGGCAAGTTCAAATTCTGGGGAAAAAATCTCTTGAGGGTTGCAAAAAGAGCAAGAGTGCTGTTTTTCCCCGGCATGGTATTTGAAGAAATGGGTTTCAGTTATTTCGGCCCCGTTGACGGGCACAACATACCGGAGCTTGTGGAAATCCTCGGTTATGTAAAAAATCTCAAAGGGCCGGTTTTGCTGCACGTGGTGACAAAAAAGGGCAAGGGATACGACCCTGCCGAGGACCAGCCCATAGAATTTCACGGAGCGGGAAAATTTGACGTTGAAACCGGCCTTGCTCATAAAGACCCGGCCGCAATACCGACGTTTACCAGAGTCTTTTCAGACACGATTCTCAAATTAGCCGAAGATGATTCCAGAATCGTCGCGATAACCGCCGCAATGCCGGAGGGCGCCGGCCTTGACTCGTTCAGGGACAAATATCCTGATAGATATTATGACGTGGGCATAGCAGAGGGCCATGCCGTTACTTTTGCCGCAGGCATGGCAGTTCAAGGGCTCAAACCGGTTGCGGCAATATATTCGTCTTTTATGCAGAGGGCGTTTGACCAGGTGATGCATGACGTGTGCCTGCAGAAACTGCCGGTAGTAATAGCCATGGACAGGGCCGGGATAGTCGGCGAAGACGGGCCGACTCACCACGGGGTGTTTGACATGGGATTATTCAGAATGCTGCCGAATATAGTTATTATGGCCCCTGCGGACGAGAACGAACTCAGGCATATGCTCAAGACTGCTTTTGAATTTAACCTGCCGGTATTCATAAGATATCCGCGCGGCAAGGGTTTCGGGGTTGAAATAGACGGGGATTTAAAATTCATAAAGCCCGGGACCGGGATTTTCCTGAAAAAAGGGAAAGATTTGAACATACTTGCAATAGGCAACAGGGTGCATCCTGCTTTGAAAGCGGCTGAGCTCCTGAAAGAAAAAGGAATTGACGCCGGCGTGGCGGACATGAGATTCGTCAAGCCGCTTGATTTGAATCTGATTGAAGAAGCCGCTGCAATGTCCGGGCGGATAGTGACTGTTGAGGACAACGCTCTTCTGGGAGGTTTCGGCTCCTACGTGCTTGAAACAGCGCAGGAAAAAGGCATAAAAGCGGAGATGCTGAAATTAGGCATACCTGATGCGTTTGTCGGACATGGAAGACCCGATGAACTTTATAAGGATTTAAGGCTTGATTCAACCGGAATTTGCGAAAGGATTTTAAACTGGATAAGCTAAAAAGGTACCTGTTACCTTTTTAAGGAGAACCATCGTGAACACAAAAGACGATTTATATAAACAGGTTTTAAAATTAAGAAAGTCCGGCGCTTACAGGAAAGCGTATACGGATGCAAAATTCATTAACCGCGACGAGTTAAGGCCTCTGAGACTTCACCTTGAACTTCTCAAGCCGGAGATGATTTTAAGCGAACACGGCGTTAAATCCACGATAGTGATTTTCGGCAGCGCAAGGATATGGTCCATGGAAGAATCCGAGGAAAGGGTGCAGAGTCTCCGGAAAATGTTCAAAAAAAATCCCTTAGATAATAGTCTGAAAAAAAAGCTCAAAGCGGCCATGATACTTTTAAAGTCCCATGTTTATTATGAGGAGGCTAAAAAGTTTTCAGAGCTTGTGTCTGAAAACGGGAGTCTGGGAGGGCATAAATTTATTGTGGTTACAGGCGGAGGCCCCGGCATAATGGAAGCCGCCAACAGGGGGGCTTATGAATCAGGCTCAAAAAGCATAGGACTCAACATCACGCTTCCCATGGAGCAGGGGCCGAACCCGTACGTCTCTCCTGAATTCTGCTTCAGGTTCCATTATTTTGCAATAAGAAAAATGCATTTTGTCATGCGCGCGAAAGCCCTTGTGGTTTTTCCCGGCGGATTCGGCACAATGGACGAACTTTTTGAAGTTCTCACGCTGGTGCAGACCGGGAAAAAAAGGAAACTGCCGATCATTCTTGTCGGGAAAGAATACTGGAAAAAAGCAATAAATTTCAAGGCTGTTGCCGAACACGGTTATATTTCAGAAGAAGATTTGAGCCTTTTTCAGTACGCTGAAACAGCCGAAGAAGCATGGAAAATAATAGTTGATTTTTACAAAAAACACTCTCTGCATTAGTGTGGTGTCCAAAAAATCTCTTGACAGTGTGTAGGGGTTGGATTTATCCAACCCGTCGGGCTTGATGAATCAAGCCCCTACATTCAGCATAACATTATTTAAGTTACATTGAACTAGTTATGGAAAAATTCAACCAGGCGGCAGGTCTGTTTGTTTTAACTTTGATTCTTGCCATCAATGTCGGAGCCGCTCTGTTTATTTCAAAATTTCCTCCGCCCGGCTCGTTTTCAACCCTGTTTCCCGCAAAGAACCCATGGGTGAGAGAAGGAAAATTCGGATACGGAATCTGCAACGGCGTGCAGTGCAGGCTGTGCCCGTGGAATTGCTTTCTGCCGGAGGGGACAAGGGGCAGGTGCAGGGTGAGAATAAATCAGGGGGGAAAACTGAAGACGCTTGTTTATTCAAAGGCGGTTTCCGTGCATCTGGACCCCATGGAGAAAAAGCCGGTTTATCATCTCTATCCGGGAAGTCTGATATATTCCCTTGCCGCGCCGGGATGCAACCTCAGATGTAAATCCTGCCAAAACTGGGAAATCTCTACGATTTACCCTGAAGAAGCGTCTGCAAAAAGCATCGTGCCCGTAAAAATCAATCTTGTGATGGACGGCTTGACCCGGAGAATATTCGGGAGTCTTGAACACAAAGAGGTTGAAACCCTGGCCCCGGAAGATATAGTCAATTACAGTCTTGCGACAAAATCCAGGTCAATCGCTTATACTTATTCTGAGCCGGTTGTTTTTTACGAGTACATGTTAGAAACCGCTAAACTTGCCTCGGAGAAAGGTCTCAAGAACGTCATGATAAGCGCGGGCTACATAAATCCCGGACCTCTCAAAGAACTTTTAAAGTATATGGACATTGTAAAAATTGATTTAAAAGGATTCAACAGCCGCTTTTACAAGGAATACGTTTCAGGAGAACTTGAACCGGTTAAAAACACCCTATTGGAGCTAAAAAAAAACAATGCCCTGTTTGAGATTGTGAATCTTGTAGCGCCTGGTCTCAATGACGATGAAGAGAGTATGAAAGAGATGGTTTTATGGATAAAAAAAAACTTAGGAAAAGAAGTCCCTGTTTTTTTTTCAAGATTCTCCCCGAATTACCAGCTCCAGAACATCCCTGCAACGCCTGTTGAGACACTTGAAAAAGCCAGAAACATTGCGTTAAAAGAAGGATTGCAATATGTTTATATCGGCAATGTCACGGGTCATCCGGCCGAGCATACGTATTGCCCCAGATGCAAAAGAGTTCTTATTGAAAGATACGGGTATGCTGTTTTAAAAGACCTGCTTACGCCGAACAAAGGCAGGTGTCCCTATGACGGCGCGAAAATACCGGGAATCTGGTAATAAAGAAGAAGGTTATAAGTTAACAAGGTTACAAGGTAAAAGGTAATAAGTAAAGAAAGGGGGAAATTATGTATGTAGAAAAAATGTTCAAGAGTTATGTCGTTTTTTTACTTATCACCCTATCACCTTATTACCTTGTTATCTCGGCTTTTGCTCAGGCAAGGCAGCCTGTCGTGGCAGGGGCTTTTTATCCGGCTGAGAAAAATGAACTTTCAGGGTTCATTGACGCGGTTCTTTCAAAAGCGGAAAAAAAGAAAACAGGCAAAGTCCTGGGAATTCTCGTTCCACATGCAGGGTATGTTTTCTCAGGCGGGGTTGCTGCTCATGCTTACGCGGCGATTTTAGGCTCTTACGAAACCGTTGTTTTGCTCGGCGCAGCCCATACCATGCCTGTGAAAGGCGCGGCTGTTTATTCAAAAGGAGCGTTTGAGACGCCTTTGGGACAGGTAAAAATAGACGAAAAACTGGCTGAAGCGCTCATAAAGGAAAGTCCTCTGTTTGAGGATAATGCTCCGGCTCACGCAAGAGAGCACTGCCTTGAGGTTCAGCTTCCTTTTCTGCAGAAAAAGCTTAAAAATGATTTCAGGATTCTTCCGATTGTGTTAAATACCGAAAACATTGAAGAGCTTGTGAAGATAGGGGAACTGCTTGCAAAACATTTGAAAAACAAAAACGTCCTGTTTGTGATATCCTCGGATTTGTCGCATTATCCCGGCCATAATCTCGCCGGAAAAGCGGACGAGAGCGTTCTCCTGGCATATTCAACAATGGACCCGGAATATTTCTGGCTTGCCAACCGGATTCTATCCGCTAAAAATCTGCCGGAACTGGCGACCACTGCCTGCGGCGAGGCGGCCATGACAGCAGGGCTTGCGGCTCTTAAAAATTTAGGCACAGGCGGCTTTGTAAAACTCAAATACGCTGATTCATACGATACCAATCCGCAAAATGCGGAAAAGGAAAGAGTAGTCGGCTACGGCGCAGGAGTTTTTGTAAAAGGCGAGGGGAGAAAACCTTTTAGACTCAAATTAAACGCAAAACAGAAAGAGGAATTGCTGAAACTCGCCAGGGAAAGCATACGGCTGAAATTTGAAGAAAAATCCCCCTTCATCCCCCTTTTACAAAGGGGGAAAGAGGGGGATTTGTCGGATGATTATGTTTTTAATCTCCCGGCCGCTGTTTTTGTCACGCTCACCATAAATAAAAACCTGCGGGGCTGCATAGGCAATATTCAGCCGCAGATGACTTTAAGAGACGCAGTTATGCATTCCGCTCAGTCTGCAGCTTTTGATGACCACAGGTTCGCGCCTCTTTCAAAAGACGAATTTGAAAAAATTGAAATTGAGATTTCTCTCCTTTCCCCGATAAGGCAGGCAAATGGGGAAAATGAAATAATACCCGGCAAATCAGGCGTCATAATAGCCAGAGACGGCCGTTCCGGGCTTTTCCTTCCGCAAGTGTGGGAAAAGATTCCGGATAAAACGGATTTTTTAAATGAAATATGCACACAGAAAGCCGGGCTTGAGAAAGAATGCTGGAAAGATAAAAATTCAAAAATTTTCACTTTTATCGTTGAATCCTTTGAAGAATCCACTCTCCGTTAACCCGGGGCCATAATTCCCACAAAAAGCAGGGACTTTCGCCCCTGTCAAACAGCCTTCGGAATGGCTATAATACTACAAATACAAATAAAAATTCGTTACATGCCGACGCTGCTGTAATCAGGAGTGATAAAATGATCAAAACATCGTTCTTAACTCTGCTGACATCAGTCTCACTTGTCCCCAGCGCTTTCACCATGGGCGGCGCGGCGACCTTTAATGAGAAAGACGGACTGGCCGATTTCTCAAGAAGTTTAGACATTCATGTTCCTTTTCCGGTCCAGACTGTTCCGGCGTTGGAAACGCCCGGTTTCTGCATTTTTAACGGCAGCAATGGCAGTACTCTACCCGAGACAGAGGCTTTTAAGGCGGCTATCAGGGAAAGCGACGTGGTCTATGTGGGCGAGTCGCACGACCAATTTAACGACCACTTGGCTCAGCTTGAGGCGCTTAAAGCCCTTCACTATGCCCGCGGTAACAGCGTTGTGGTCGGGTTTGAAATGCTAAACATGACCCTGCAGCCTGTGCTGGACGAATACGCCTCCGGGAAGATAACTGAGGCCGAATTCCTAAAAAGGACAGATTGGCAGAAAGAGTGGGGGTTTGATTTCAACCTCTATAAACCCCTCTTTGACTTCATTCGCGAAAAGGAACTTAGGGCGCTGGCCCTCAACTTGCCTAAGAAGGTGGTGTCAAAAATAGCCAAAGTAGGCCTTACCGGGCTTTCAGCGGAGGAACTGCAGTACCTGCCCTCCAATCTGCAGGTCACCACTAACGAACAGTACATAAGTTATCTCAAAGAATCCTTCGAGGGTCACCTATCGCAGATGTTTGAGTTTAAAAATTATCTTGCAGCTATGTCGGCATGGAACGAGACTATGGGCGCGCGTTTGGCTGATTTCATTAATGCTAATCCAGATTTTGCCGGACTTGCTGTGGCAGGGAGCGGGCATGTAATCTACAATGCCGGCATACCGGCATCGGTTAAATCGCGGGCCCCTGCCGCGCGTGGCGTCTCCTTCTTCATGCAGGGCGCCGACGCCTGCCCCTCCGCTTTACAGGAAGCAGACAAGGGCCTTGCCGATTACGTCTGGTATGCGCGGCATACAGCCTCCGCTGAGAAGACCATGCTTAGGGACCGTAAAGAAATTAGTGATACATTTGGGAAGCCGAGATGGGGTCAGATGCAAGGCGCGACGAATGAGCATACCTTGCGGTATGTGAATGAGGAGCAACGCAGCAGATGGCCGCATATCGGCTTCCCCCTCCGCCAGCTGGCGGAGGGGCTGGCTGCTTTTCGGCTCCAACTGTGTCGCTCGTCGCTTACATATCAACGATATGCTCGCTCCTCGCTCCTTGTTTCGCCAAGAAAATCAGCTCAGCCAAATATGTCACTAATTTCTTTACGGTCCCTTACCCCTCTTTTGCCCTAGGGTATACCACAAAAAGTAAAATTGACGCAAAACACGGAATTGCCGTCAAAAGCATGCTCGTTTTGATTCCTGATAGGGGAATGAGGATGGAAGAAGTCAAAAAACCGCCTGCAAAACTTCCGTACATGTCCGCCGCATAAATTCTCCTAGAGTCTGTCCTGCCGAATCCGACGGCTGTTACAAAAAAACCTCCTGTAATAGCTCCGGCAAAGGTAAGGCATGCCGCAGATGTCGCAAGAAGCATGTTCGCGTTTAGAATCTGCGTTTTTTCAACAGCAGCATACCCTGCTATACTGGAAATAATTGCCAGAGCAGACATTAAAATTAAATACAGATTGCGGCTTGACGCCGTTTTCCTGAAAATCAGTCCTCCGCACGCGGTTCCAGTCATGAACGAGGAAAACAGCATTCCCATTTTCCAGTAAACCTGTCCCGTGTGAATCTGAAAAATGAATAATATTATTACTTCAAAGGCCATGGCCCAGAAACCTAATGCAAAAATTCCGCAGGTTTCAGGCTGTTTTATCCATACCGGAGAGGACTTTGCAAGTTTTATCGCCAGAGTAAGAAGGATTATCAAAAGAGCGGCCGAGGCAAGAAAAAATTTAGGGGAAACGAACATTGAAAGCCATATTTTCCACATGTAAAAATAGGAAAGAGGATGGAAATCGGCGTTTATCCCCGCATTTTTTGTTTTTGCAAGATTTGCGTTGAACCATTGCATTCTGTAATGGTCAAGATAAAAAGGAAATAGCCGGGGGATAACGGCTTTGTTTTTTATTTTTCTTTTTTCGTACCTCGCGGCAAGCGTCTGAGGATTGATTTCCATTTTGGATTTTGAAGCCATTACGGTAAGATGTCTGCCCAGGCTGAAATGAATGTTTTTGAATTCTTCTTTCAGCGTGTTTAAAACGCATGCTGAAAAAAAGAGCTGCTGGGGCGCTAAATATGTCTGGGAGTAAGGAATCTGGAAACTCAAAACCCCGTGTTCAGACATGATATTTTTGATTTCTTTGAAAAATTCCCGGGTGAAAAATTTGTTGGTCAGGCCGTTTATGGGCTCCGGAATGGCCTGCATTATCAAATCATATTGTTTATGGCCGGTATTTTCCCTTATGAATTCTCTTAAATCCCGCGCAATCAGATTATAAGAAGCCGTTGAAATTTTTATTATTCGGCTGAATTCCAGCGCCTTTGCCGCGTCTATTTCAAGAAGGTCTAAAGTTTGCGGTTTGTGTTTTACTATTTGTTCCGCAAAAAAAAGACCTTTTGAGCCTGATACAAGGATTTTTTCGGGTTTTTTGACCGAAAGCGCCGGGATGTGCACAGGCTCTTCATTTCCCTCTATGTCCGGATAGTGAGCGGATACAAAACCGTTTTCAATGAATGTTTTTTGCGAATTTTTTTCAATAACCAAAATTCTGGAATACGGCGTCTGTATAATAGAATGCAGATGTTCCGGTTCATGCGGATAAAGCATAGAGCGTTTGTCTGATTTGGCGGCAAAAACTAGGAGCGCCAGGCAGATAAGAGAGAATGCGGTTTTGAAGATTGTTTTCGGTTTCTCATGCGCAAAAAGAACGATTAGAAACAGAACGCCGGCGCATATCTGGGCTTTCAGAATGCTGAATTCCGGAAAAAATCCAAGGTATGCGGTTGTTAAAAACCCCGCGATTACCGCGCCTGATGTTTCAAGAATGTAAAAACTTCCCGCATTGCCTTTCACCCCACTACCCGAACGCCCGCTGCAAGCGGGCAATTCCGAAGGCAGCTTTGCTGCCTGTTCGGGTAGTGGGGTCATCAGGATGTGAATGCAGAGACCGTTGAAAACGCCGGGAATCAGCGTCAGGAACGCGGTAAGCCAGAGCATTTCAAAAAATCCGGGGATAACGCCGCTCTGAATGAAAAAAGAAGAATATCTTACCGGAATTATGAACAGACTCATAATAAGCGCTGAAAACGCGGGGAGCAAAAATCCGGAGAAATCTTTTGAAAGTAGTTTTCCAAACGGCTCAGATTTCAGGGGCAGAACCGCTCCTGTTCCTGTCCAGAGAATCCAGAAGGAAAGCCCGGCTGCTAGGGATATTTCGTGAGCGATAAAAAGAAAAGACAGTTCCCTTAAAAGGAAAATCTGGGTTATGAGAGAAAAGAACCCGAATGACAGAAAAAGAAAGAAAGACATATTTTTATTATAATAAATAAGATGAACGAAGTCAGAAACTTGATGCCGGATAAAAACAAGCGCAATATCCTGCCTTCAGCCGTTTTTTTCATTCTATCATTCGTTCCGGTTTTTTTATTCTCCGGGAACGTCGTTTCAAAGGAAATCTCCCCGGTTTACGCGCTTATATGGAGCTTGTTTGCCGGGTTTACGGGCTGGGCAGCGTTTTTCACCGGCAGGGTCGCAGGATACCGCAGGGGTTTTTTTGTAACCATGGCAACCGGGTTTCTCGTGCATTTTAAGTTCGGTCTCATATCAAAAATATTTGAATCCTCCTGTTTCAAGGGTACGCCTTACTGTCACATAGCGATTGCCACGTCTTTTTTCAACTATTTATATCAGCAGTACCTGGCTCTCATGAGCGGGAACTGGAAGCTCTGGGCTCCCGTGTCAATAGCTTTCCTGTGGATATTTGCCACTCTTGCGGCCGGAAGGGCTTTTTGTTCATGGTCCTGTTTTTACGGCGGGATAGACGATTTTTTCTCCGGCATCCTGAAAAAACCGGTTTTAAAGCTTGACAAGATTGCGTTTGCAGCGAGGGATTTTCCCATGGCTCTCCTGATTTTTTTCCTGCTTGTGTCCTTTTCCAGCATGCTGCCTTCCTACTGCCTGTGGCTCTGCCCTTTTAAATTTACCGGAGAATTAATGGACATAGACCCGGGAATAAAAAACATTCAGATGATTCTTATGATTGCGGCGATAATCTTTCTTGTTATGCTTTCGTTTCTTTTAAAGAAAAGGGCTTTCTGTTCTATTCTGTGTCCTTTCGGCGCGTGGCAGGCTTTTTTTGGGAAAATCAATCCTTTCAGAATCGGTTTTGACAAAGAAAAATGCACTGAGTGCGGAATTTGTTTTCAATCCTGCCCGGTGTACGCGATGGATTTCAAAAAAGGCGAAAAGTTGAAAATTCTGGATTACTGCAATCTGTGCGGGGAATGCGTTTCAGCCTGTCCGGAAAACGCTTTAAATTATTCTGTTTTCCGCATAAAAACAAAAGACGTTGAGTCCGGTTTCGGAAAACTTTTGAATCCCGAGTCGTTTTTTATTCTTTCTATTCTTATTTTTTCAGGAACATTAGGCTCCCTCTTCGTTCCTGCCGCAATTCATGACGTGATGCATTGGCTGATGTAAATTACCTCTTAGGAAGGGTTCAGCGTAGGCGTTGACCGAAGAGAAAAAGCCTTAGCGACGATGAAACGGGAAACCATAGGTTTCCCTTGTAGAGCGCCGAGCGGAGAATAATGTAGGGGCTCAATTTATTGAGCCCGCAATAGAAAACGGGTTTGATAAATCAAACCCCTACAATTTAGGGAAGGGTGCGATAGAGGAGGTGGACGGGTGAAAGAAGGCAAATGGCTTGCGCCAAGATACACTGAGAAGGCGGTTTTTGAAAAAGATTATCCCAGCATTGAATTTTCAGGAATTGAGCTGAAATGCCCCGGCTGCAAAAATCTGATGCAGTTAAACCGCAAATCATTGTTGAAAAAAACAGCCGGCTGGTGCAGACACTGCAACCGCGCCGTGACGCTGTAAACTCCTAACCATGTTATTTGCAGAAGGTTTCATTTTAGGGCTTTCCACCGGAATTTACTGCATGTCCGCGTGTCTGCCTTTGTTCCTCCCGTATATCCTAGTAGAAGGCTCAAATTTCTGGAAGAGGAATTTTCTGATTCTTGCTGAATTTTTATCCGGAAGACTGGCCGCTTATCTGATTTTTGCGGTTATAGCAAGCCTTATAGGAAAAACAGTAGAGCTGAAAATTCCAGGATGGATTCTTCCTTCAGCCATGATTCTCTCTGCCGTCGGCATGCTTTCGTATCTGGCTTTTTCAAACGTTTTTCTCAGGGATAAATGCGGGATTTCAGCCCATCCCGGCATTTTCAGAAGAATTCCGCTTGTGCTCTTGACATAGCCGATGTCTTTAACGGACTGTTTTATTTTTCAGGATTTTTCATCTCCACCTCTCTTTTTATGGTTCCCCTGATTCTTCCCACGCCGTGGCTGAACGAGCGGGTTAAAAGCATAGGAAGAATCGCCTTGTTTCTGTCAGGGCTCTGGTATTTATTCCTCGGTATTGGCGGGCTTTTTTAGCGAAAGGGTCACGATGTCTACCCCCACTTGCACACTTGCAAATAGGACTTTAGTCCCATATCCCCATGGGTCTTCTGGTTCTTGTTTGATTAGGACTATCTGCCTATACTATAATTATTATTGATGTATATCAACTCGCACATCAGAAGGTTCTGTTAATGAAGAAGAAAACTTTGTTAGCGGCTGTTTTGTTCTTTTTTTCAGTCGGTTTGATTAAAGCAGAGGATAAAAGTTTAAAAGAAAACAGCCTCTCTTTTGACCAGCTTTTGAAAGCTGTGGAGCAGAAGGATTTAAAAAATACTAAGGGACAATTTCATGCTCTGATTTTGGAACTTGATGATGCGGATATAAAAACTATAAGTTTTAAAAATTCGCCATTATCTTTACAAAAAGAATTTTCAAAAGGCGGACCCGGATATTTTCATGGTCCATATCCTCCCTGGGTTTTAGATAATTCGCACTATAAATATGCTTTAAAATATCCTCCCCAGCTTCAGCAACATGAACATCCCGTTGCCCAGCAATTATTAGTGGAATGGAATTCCATAGAGGCCATTAAAGGCACATTGCTTAACGAGGCGTATGCTCTTAATTCCAGAGACAGCGGTTTATATCAAGAACTCGTTTTGCTTCAAAACGAGAGAGAAGCTTTAAAGCAGGAAATAGGGAAATTTAACGCAGAAGTAGTAGCTTATAATCAGCAATGCGCGGGTCAACCCGTCAATCAGTATTGCACTAACTGGTCTAACCGCATTGAAGCATGGAGGGCTGATTTAACCAAGAGAGTTAATATCCATAACCAAAAAGTTGAAAGCTTTAATATTCGCAAGAAAGAGTTGGATAATACAATGTTTTCTTTTGTAGAAAAAATACGGAGTTGGTCAAGCAAAATTGATCTGTTTATAGAAAAAGCCCGTGAATTTTTAAAAGATTATACCTGCACAAAAGAAGAATATGAGCAACTCAAACAAGCAGTGAAGACTGCATGTAAAACTCCTGAATCGCAAAGAAGTTGTAGTAAGGCACAAGATTGCGATACCTTGCGAAATAATGTTGCAAAATTCCAGGCTTGTATAAATGCAAGGGTTGCTATTAATAATCGTTGTCATGGTGGAGATGATCCTGGTCATAAAGAGGCTATAAAAAATGAATTAATAGGCCAAAAAAATTGTAATGACATAATCAAAGAAAAGTGTGATCCAATACCGGACCCTGCTTTCAGATTCATAAAATTTAATTAGTTATGGATGAAAAAAAGACATATTTGAAAGAAAAAATTTTTAGTGCCTTCAAAAACAACCAATATGTTGCCGATTATGATCTTTGTAATAGTAATCGGGCATATAATCGTGATGAGGTAAAAGGGTTTGAAGGGAAGCATGATTGGACAAAATTAGACGCTAAATTTTTGAACGAGCCCGGAGGATCTGCATTAAGTTTTTTTTCTGAAGCAGCTTTTCGTTTCTATTTGCCTGCGTATCTTATTGCACATATTGATGACAAGTTACCAGAAGTAGATGTAATTTTTCATCTATGTAATTATTTTACAAATTCTAATAAAAACCAAAGAATCGGTTGTAAATTAATTGACGATGAGAAAGGTTCTTACAAATGGTCTGATGATGAGCCTACAATATATGGAGAAGCCACATGGTGGGATTATGGTTCATATAGATTTTCCTTATTTACCCTGCAAGAAGTTGAAGCAATAATCGAATATTTATATTATCATTTGGATAGAAAAGATTATGACGGAAAAACTAATATGATGATAAGTGAAATTAAGGAAGCATTAGATAATTATTGGTTGAAGAGGTTAGAATATTTAAAGAATAAGAGAAAATCCGCAAATCATTGTCGGGAGGAAAAATGAAAAAAACAATAGTGTTATTATTTTTGCTGGTGTTTTCGGGTTATTTTGCGTTTTCCCAGATTACCAGCGTTCCAGACGAGGAAAAAATTTCTTTTGACCAGCTTTTGAAAGCTGTGGCTCAGGAACAGGCAAATGAAATGCGTTCCCTGCCTCCGGTTTCCGAGGACGGGAATCCCGGCATTATCCGGCCTGCCGGCGACAAAAGATATTACCTGACTGTAAAAGCCGCCGACAAAAAAGAAAGGACCAAGATTCTTGAAACAGGTTTTGACATAATTGAAATCAGCGCCGATGAAGTCGGCGGCATTGGGCACATCAACACGGTAAACATACTCAAACAGAAAGGATACGTCATCACCTCCCAGATACCGCTTTCCGAGTATGTGAAAGATTTTCCTCCCGCTGATTCCGCGTACCACAATTACGCTGAAACAATTGAACTTCTGCAG
>JACQWV010000005.1 GCA_016209085.1 Elusimicrobiota bacterium | reverse complement strand
TAATTCATCAAGGTTACCGTCGCTTGCAGACATGGAAATACCCTGTCCCGGGAGCGCGGGGGCGTCAATGGAATATTCAGCCGCAGTAATATTGGTCAAAGCATCAGTTGCCAGCGCAGTGAGCATGGGATTTATATTCGTTGGATTCGGATTAACTGAAACATCGCTAACAACAGGCGGAGTCCAGTCCAGGATAAATTGAACTTGGGCCAGGCCAGTGGGGTCAGTGGTGTTGGTCGGAGCCCGGTTGCCGGGCTCCGACCAACACCACTGACCCCACAGGTATTTCGGTCGTTGAGTTTATTCCCTTGGAGCTGTTTTATTCCGTCGGAAGTCATAGCGACACCATTTTCAAAAAGCCTTCCATCGCTTACGTAAAACTTGGAATCCGCATGAAGTGGTGCACGATAACCGCACGAAGAGCCAGAATAACCTCCTTTGGGAGTAGGAGACGCTGCTGATTTTCTCATATTATGCTTTTCCATAGTGCCACAAGCCTTGATACCCCGCTGGAACCTATACCCAACTCCTCCTCTAACTCCGCACCGGTCTTATCGTTTTTTATAATAATTTATTCAGTTTTCCGGACGAATCCGTCCAATAAAGCTCTTTCCGCATTATGTTTGCCGCATTAACCCTGCCGCCGGTCAAGAGCTGCAGAATGATTTCAGGTTTAATGTTTTTCTTCGGCTCAATTTTCAAACATAAGTTTAAAACCGGCGCATTCGGCGCCGCCATGCAGACTTTCATTGAAATGACTGTCTCTCTTGCGTTGATGATTTCCTTAATTCCGCTATGCTTTGTCTTTTCATACATGATTCTGCCGCTTATCAGAAAACGCTCCACCTCTACCGCATCCGGAACGCCGCCATTTTCAAATCTCATCTCGTATTCAACCGCATTGACGCTTGCTTCTATGGCCGGGAAAAAAAGCGGTATCCTTTTTATTCCCGTAATCGCAAGAATACACGGAACGGAATGGATTTTTTCCTCAATTGCGGTCTCCGGGACGTATTGCGTCAGGTATAAATCCGCATATTCGCACGCGCTTTCATAGCCCACCGATATGGCGGGGCCGAAAGACATCTTCGGCGCCTTTTCCCGCCCGCATTTAACCGGCGCATACGGCAGGCCGGCCGCAGCCGCCAGTTTTCTCAACTCATTAATCTGTTCCAGATGAGTAAGATTTTTGGCCGGTCCAAGCCTTGAAAATTTCATTCTTACCCTGAATTTCGCCTCATTTTCCATAATTCTCTGTTTACTTGTTTGCTGATTACATGGCACCGCAAGGCGGTGCAACTACTGGTTACTGCTTTTTACGCCAACGCGTACCTCCTGGCGTAAACGGATTGCGCTACGCCGACAGCCGTAAGCGTCGCCACGAGATTTGAGCCGCCGTAGGACAGAAGCGGCAAGGGAACTCCCGCAACCGGACTTAAGCCGAGAAGCATGCCGAAATTTACCAGAAAATATATCATGAACATCCCGAAAATTCCGCAGATTGTCAGATACCCGAATCTGTCTCTTGCAATATGGGCTATGAAAATAAGCCTGCGCATGATAAAAATGTAAAGGACCATGACTATCATGGTCCCCCAAAAACCCATTTCCTCCCCGATTACGGCAAGAATAAAATCCGTATGTCTTTCAGGCACAAAACCGAGTCTTGACTGGGTTCCGGAAAAAATGCCCTTTCCGAAGAATCCGCCCGAACCCATGGCGACTTTTGCCTGAATCAGATTGTATCCCGCTCCCTTGGGATCGGCATCGGGAGATAAAAAAACTTCAAGCCTCTTCTGCTGGTATTCCTTCATCTGGCTTTTTACCATTATTCCTGAAAGAAAACCCAGTATTATTACCAGCGCCGCCCCCGCGAAATAAACTCCGGATATTTTGGCGTAAAGTTTCCGGGACAATACCCACAAAAAATACGCTGTTCCGGATACCGCCGCGACGAAAATCGCGGTATTTATGCCGAATTCCGAAAATCTGAAAAACATGTTCATAGCTGCGCTGTTGCGCAGTTCCGGGTTTAAATCCACTATTGTCCACGCTATCGGAAAAAGCGCGGTTATAAGACTGTATCCCAGTATAACCGACAGGTGAAAGACGTCGGCCCCGGCGCAAAACAGCATTATAAGAATTATCGGCAGGGTCACAAGCACGGCTGAAAAATCAGGCTGTTTTATCAGCAGGAAGAAAACCGGAAAAACAAGGACAATCGCCCCTAGGACGGTGGAAAGCTCTTTTATCCTGCCGAATCTTTTATCAAGATAATTTGCCAGCGCCAGAATCACGCCTATTCTTGCAAATTCAGAAGGCTGCACTGAGAAAAGCGGAAGCCTGTACCATGACCTCGCGCCCCTTTCCACCACGCCGAAAAAAAGAACGCCTATCAATGCCAGCAGCATGATTGTGTAAACCAATTTCCACTGGTCCTGAAAAACCTGGTAATTCAGGCTCCATATCGCAAAAAGAACCGTAAATCCTATCGGGATAGCCATTATCTGGGTTTTTATTATCTTTGACTGATGCGGCATAAAAAAAACGGATGAAGATATCGCAATCGTTCCTATAATCAGAACCGCGACAATGGCCGCTAACAGCGCCCAGTCCATCCTGCTCTTTTTTAGATTCGCTCTCTGAAAAACCATAACTTCAGTGAATAGTGGTTAGTGGCAAGTGGTTAGTTTTTCTTCTGCTCGCCACTATTCACTAGCCACTCATCACTGTTTTTATCTCCCAATGCCGCTTCTATTACCTGCTTTGCTATCGGAGCGGCGCTTGAAGCTCCGTGCTCGCCGAATTCCACCAGAACGCATACCGCAATTCTGCTCGGCTCTACGTCGGTTTCGGCAAACGCAACAAACCATGCATGGTCCTTGCCGTGCGGATTCTGGGCAGTGCCCGTCTTCCCGAAGACACGCGCTCCGGCTATTCTGGCCGGCCGTCCCGTGCCCTCCAGAACCGCCTTTTCAAGGCCATCTCTTAAAAGGTCCCACGTTGAGGGTCTAAGCGAAACTTTTGAAAGAATCTCCGGCTCTTCTTTATAAACCGTGTTTCCGTCCGCGTCTGCCACTCTGTCCACGAAATACGGCTTCCAGAAAGTCCCGCGGTTGGCAACGGCAGAGGCAATCTGCGCAAGCTGCATGGGGGTAGCCAGCAATTCTCCCTGTCCTATGCTCAGATTAAGCGTGTCTCCTATGAACCAGTAGCTCATTTTTGCAAGGCGTCTTGTGGGACCGAAAAGATTCCCGGCTTTCTCCCCTGCCAGCGCCACGTTGGAAAGCTCTCCCAATCTGAACATCTTTGAGAATTTTTCTATGTTCATTGCTCCTGTTTTTAATCCAAGATTATAAAAATACACGTCGCAGGAATGCGCGATGCCGTTTAAAAAATTCATGTTGCCGTGCCCTTTCTTTTCCCAGCATCTGAAAATTCTGCTCCCCGCGTCGTAAAAACCGGGGCAGAAAAACGTTTCCTCAGGCTTTATCTTGTTCAATTCAAGCGCGGCGGCAGCAACCACTATTTTAAAAGCAGAACCGGGCGCGTAAGTTCCCTGAATAGCGCAGTTGAATTCAGGCGCCTGTTTGAGGCGTTCGGCATCGGGACCGGCTGCTCCCAAAACGTACATGTTCGGATCATAATCGGGAGTTGAAGCAAACGCCAGAATCGCCCCGCTTCGCGGGTCAACCGCCACGACCGCTCCTTTGCCGGTCAGGGAGCCCGCAAGGCCGTCCTCGGCCGCTTTCTGAATCCTGAAATCAACCGTCAGAAATATATCCGAGCCCGGCTGCCACCTGCGGCTTTCAAGAATAGACATCAGCCTTCCCTTGGAATCCACTTCAAGATAAACGCCTCCGTCTTTGCCTTTAAGGCTTTTTTCAAACGCCTTTTCCAGGCCGGACTTGCCTATTCTGGAATCCATGGTATAATCTCTCTCTTTAGAGTATTTTTCCCAGTCCCTGGCTTCCATTTTGCCTATGTATCCGGTCATGTGGCTAAGAAAAGCTCCGAAAGGATAAAATCTCCTTGATTCGGTTATTATGTTGATTCCGCTGTATATGGTTCTCATTTCCGATATGAGGAACATGTTCTTGTCCGAAATGCCCTCTGCAAGCTTGACAGGAAGGCCTTTTACCGATTTATAGAGCGCGGTTCTGAATTCTTCAATAGAAAGGTTCAGCGAGCCGGAAAGAGCGCGCGCCATTTTTTCCAGACTTTTCAAATTCTGTCCTTCCTGGGGAAAATATACCATGCTGAACGAGGGTTTGCTGGTTGCCACGGCCGTCCCGTCTCTGGTAAATATCCTCCCTCTCGGCGCGGTCTGCGGTATAATCTGCGTCCTGTTTCTGTCGGATATTTCCTTATAGTATGAATGCATGAGAATCTGCAGGTTTATTACTCTCAAAGCAAACAGTATGCCGGCTGAAAAAAGAGCTATCCACAGCAGGTGAAGTCTTTCCACGGGCGACTGTTTTTCTATCATAAAAAATACCTGATTTTTTTTCTTATAAAAACCAGAATAGAGAAAACAAACGGCATAAGCAAAGCGTTTAAAACCGGTTCAATCAGGAAAATTTTCAGGCTCAACGGATTTATCTTTGACAGAATCAGAGATAAAATCTGGTAGCAAACGAGGGAAATTTCAGACAAAACCACGGAAAGCAGAATCTGGGAAAAAGCGCCTGTCATGTCAAATTGTTTCTTAATAAGATAAATAATGTATACCATGAGAGTATAAATCAAAGCCCACCCTCCGAACAGGGCGGATGTCCCCATCAAATCCATGTAAATTCCCCAGAAGAATCCGAAGGTCAGAGCCGTTACCGGGGTTGCAATTACGGCAATGCTCAGAACGCACGCGAAAACCACGTTCGGCGTTATCCCGAAAACAGTGAAATTAAGGCTAAACCACCAGTAAACGACGACAGCCGCAAAATACACGATAAGACTGTTAAAAAATTTCATAAACTCTCAACTTTCTAACTCAAAACTCTTATATGCCTTCTTCAATCAACTTTCTGAAACGGTCAGGCAATCCCCTGGTTATTATAAAAACTTCTCTGACGGCTCCGATATTGACGGTCGGCGCCACGTCGGCGGACGCAAAGTTCATGGAAGATTCTCTCTGATAAACCCTGTTTATTCTGCCGATTGAAATGCCCGCCGGGAAAAGCATGCTGGACGGAGAAGTGAATATTTCCATGCCTTCTGAAATCTGCGCTTCTTCGGAAACATAATTGAGTTTTAAAAGCCACGTTCCCTTACCCTCTATCAGAGATTCAAAGCCCCTGTCTCCCACAGAGGATATTACGGATGAAATCGGATTGGTTATAAGCATGACTTTTGAAAATTCCGGATACACTTCAAAAATTCTTCCCACCAGACCCGCCTTTCCGTCTTCAACGGCAATCGCCGCCGCATGGAGCGGCACTCCGTCGTTAGAGCCTTTATCCACAAAGAAAAAACCGTACCAGTCATGGGGATTCTTGCCTGTCACTCTCGCCCATGAACCCTGCCAGCTCAAGCCGGCGGAAATGCCGGTTATTCTGACAAGCCTTTCATTTTCCTGCGCCAGGGCGTTTGCGCGATTCACAAGAATTTCCATTTCCTTGATTTTTTGCTCAAGCCGGCGGTTATCCTGATCGGTTTTCAGCACTCTTACAAAGTTTTCAGGCACGTTTCTCAGATAATAGTCGTACTTCGCCCCGTAATGAAGCGATGGGTAAAAACTATAACTGCATATGAGCCTTATTTTATGGACAATCCCGGCTGAAGGAAATATTAAAAGAAGGCAGGCGATGGAAATAAAAAAGACCGCGGCATAATTGACTACATCTTTTTCCCTGGACATATCGTCGCGCCCTTCCCCAACACTACAAGGTGATAAAAAGTATCTTCTTTTTAAAGTTGGGCAGCATGTGGACTGCGGAAAAAACAGACAAACCCGGCAGGATTACTCAAAATTCTCTCTTGATTCCATTTCAATTTAACTGCTGTAGGATTTAAAAAATTCGGGTTTTTGCTGTAAATTATCAAGTTCTTCTAAAAATTTTCCGCAGCCCAAAGCCACGCAGCTTAAAGGATCGGCCGCCCTGTGAACCGGCAATTCGGTTTCCTGCCTGATTAATTCCGGGAAGCCTCTTAAAAGAGAGCCCCCGCCGGCGAGAACCATTCCCCTGTCGACAAGATCCGAAGAAAGCTCCGGCGGAGTCTCTTCCAGAACCTGTTTTATTACGTCGACTATCAGCTGCACCGGCTCCATGAGAGCCTGCCTTATTTCTTCTGAGGTGGCAAGTATTGTTTTGGGCAATCCCTTGGCCTGATCCCTGCCTTTGACTTCTATGGTTTTTTCTTCCTTTAACGGAAAAACAGAACCTATCTGTATTTTTATTTCTTCAGCCGTAGTTTCGCCGACGACAAGATTATGTTTTCTTCTGAAATACTGGATTATGCATTCATCCATTTCGTCGCCGGCTACGTCTATTGATTTGGCCACGACCATCCCGCCTAATGATATTACGGCCACTTCGGTTGTGCCGCCGCCTATATCGCATATCATGCTGGCGTGCGGCTCGGAAACCGGCATATCGGAACCTATGGCGGCGGCCATGGGTTCTTCTATAAGATAAACCTCCCGCGCCCCTGCCTGTTCGGCAGATTCCTGAACGGCGCGTTTTTCAACTTCTGTTATGCCGGAAGGGATCCCTATGACTATCCTGGGATGCAGGAGGCTCCGGCGGTTATGCACTTTTCTGATGAAATATTTTATCATCTCCTGCGTCACTTCAAAATCCGCTATCACGCCGTTTCTCAGGGGGCGCACGGCCACGATGTTGGCCGGCGTCCTGCCGAGCATCTGCTTGGCTTCGCTGCCGACCGCAAGGACTTTTCTTTTGTCCTTGTCAATCGCGACGACCGAAGGCTCTCTTAAAATAATGCCCTTGCCCTTGACGTAAACGAGAGTATTTGCCGTGCCGAGGTCAATTCCTATGTCGTTTGAAAACAGGCTGAAAATATAATCAAACATAAAATCACTCTGTCAGCTTGACAAGAACCATCTCCGCCGCGTCTCCTTTTCGCGGCCCTATGCGGAGGATCTTCGTAAATCCGCCGTTCCTGTCTTTATAACGCACGGCTATGACTTCAAAAACCTTGTTGTACGCCGTTTTATTATTTCTGGTTGACCGCCTTACTTCCGCCCAGTCGCCCTTTTTTGCGCTTGTAATCACATGGTCCGCAAATCTGCGCAAATCCATTGCTTTGGGCAGGGTGGTTTTTATTTTTTCATTAATGAGAAGGCTGGACGCCATGTTGGCGAACATAGCCCTTCTGTGCGAACCCGTTTTGGAAAGTTTTCTGTATCCGAGATTTTTAATCACCTAAATCACCCGCCTTAATTTGTTTCCTGTTTACTTGGTTACTGATTACTGGTTACTGCTGTTTACTGTCCTTCCGCTTTCATTCCAAGACTCAAACCCATCTCCCTGAGCCTCTCTTTAATCTCGTCAAGCGACTTCTTTCCGAAATTCTTGACCGCAAGAAGATCGTCGTCGGTTTTCTGGACCAATTCCCCGACGCTGCGGATTCCCGCCACTTTCAGACAGTTGGCGGCCCTTGAAGAAAGCTCTATTATGTCTACGCTCTGTTCCAGAATGTTTTTGATTTCTTCGCTTTTCTCTCCCGACTCTTTTGTCTCCGATGCATTAGTCATGGTTTCGCGCCTTATTTCTTCCGGCGGAATAAAAGGCAGAAGCGACTTTCTTAACAGCGCTGCCGTTTTATTCACGGCTTCTTCCGGGGTTATGGTCCCGTCAGTCCACACTTCCAGCACAAGCCTGTCATAGTCCGTTCTCTGGCCGACTCTCGCGTTTTCAACGGTGTAATAGACTTTCTGGACGGGAGAAAATATCGCATCCATCGGTATGAAATCCGCAGGGAGATTGGTTTTGTTTTTTATTTCTTCGGAAGTAATGTATCCGGAGCCTCTTGCGACTTCAAGCTCTGCTTCAAACACGGAACCGCTTTCCACATGCGCTATAATCAGGTCTTTATTCGCTATCTCCACGTTCGGATTTCCCTTTATGTCGGCCGCGGTGACCTCTCTCTTGCCGCGCACGGATATCAGCAGGGTTTCGGGGCCTTCAGAGTGCATCTTTATCCTCAATTTTTTCAGATTGAGGAGAATGTTTATGACGTCTTCCTGCACGCCGTGAATGGTGGCATACTCATGTCTCGCCCCCTTCATTCTCACTGCCACCACGGCGGCTCCTTCAAGACTGGAAAGGAGTATCCTTCTGAAAGAATTTCCTATGGTATGCCCGTAGCCTCTCTCGTAAGGTTCGGCTATGAATTTGGCGTAATCTTTACTTTTGTTTTTCTCGTCAGCGCTGATTTTCTCGGGTATAATCAGCGGTTTTGCAAAAGAACTCGGCATTGAAACCTCCCGTTATTTAGAATAATATTCCACAATTAGCTGCTCGTCCACGTTGATGGAAAACTCCGTTCTGTCGGGCCAGCGCAGGAATTTTGCCGTGTTGGACGAAGCATCATAACTCAAAAAGCTGGGCCTGAGAGATCCTTTCTCAACATGCTCCATGCCCTGTCTGACCGTAAGCGTCTCCATGCATTTCGGCGAAACGGCAACCGAATCACCCGGTTTTAATATATACGAAGGGATATTCACCGATTTCCCGTTTATTTTGACGTGACCGTGATTTACCAGCTGTCTTGCCGCTTTGAGAGAAATCGCCCATCCTGCCCGCCTCACTATGTTGTCCAGCCTTGATTCAATAAGACGCAAAAGAGCTTCTCCTGTCTTTCCCTTCTCTTTGGAAGCTATGTTGAACAGTCTTTTAAACTGCGCCTCATTTACGCCTGCCATGAATCTGGCTATCTGTTTTTCCCTCAGATGTTTGCCGTAATCGGACATTTTTGACTGCATCGGCGACGAATATTTTGACGTCTTTGCGGTTTTTTCCCTGTCAACAAGACACTTCGTATAACATTTTACGCCCTTAAGAAATAATTTTACATTCAATTTCCTGCATCGTTTGCAATCAGCTCCGGTGTATCTTGACATCTAAATCCTCCGTTATACTCTTCTTGCTTTGGGCGGCCTGCATCCGTTATGCGGAATCGGCGTAACATCTTTTATGGAAAGAACGCGTATCCCGCTGGAAGACACTGCTCTTATGGCTGTTTCTCTGCCGGGCCCCGGTCCGCTGACAAAAACATGAGCCTGTTTCAGTCCGAATTCTACCGCTCTGGATGCGGCGCGATTCGCGGTAATCTGGGCGGCAAAAGGCGTGCCTTTCTTCGTTCCTTTGAATCCGTTGGAACCCGATGTCGACCAGCAAATCGTATTGCCTCTTTCGTCCGTGATCGTGACTATCGTGTTATTAAAAGAACAATTGATATAAACTCTTCCGACAGAAACCGAACCGTAATGTTTCCTTTTTTGATGCATTTTTTTGCTTTTAGCCGCATCTTGCTGCGGTTTGTTCTTATCTTCCGTCATAAATTCTCCCTTAACTGCAGATTAAGATTGAGGTTAAGGTTGAGAAAAACTCAATTCTAATTTTCTACCATTCTTAATCTTTAACTTAACCTTAATCTTAACCTTAACCTGTTTTTATTTTGCCGGGGGCTGCGTTCTAGCAACCGTAACTTTTGAAGAACCGACGGTTTTTCTCCTGCCCCTTCGGGTTCTTGCGTTGGTTCTGGTTCTCTGTCCTCTGGCAGGCAGGCTTCTTCTGTGCCTGAAGCCCCTGTAGTCGCCTATTTCAACGTGTCTCTTTATGTTTTGCTGGATATCCCGTCTCAGTTCTCCTTCAACTTTATATTCTTTTGCTATTACGGAATTAAGCAAGCCTATCTGGTCCTCGGTCAAATCCTTGACTCTGGTCGCAGGTTTTATCTGCTGCTCAATCTCCTTAAGAATTTTTTGAGCCAGAGGCCTCCCAATGCCGTAAATATAAGCCAGAGCTATGTCTATCCTTTTGTTTCTGGGTAAATCCACTCCTGCTATTCTTGCCATAAATTCTCCAATTAACTGCAGATTGAGATTAAGGTTGAGAACTAAATTACTTAACCTGAACCTCAACCTTAACCTGCTGTTTCTATCCTTGTCTCTGTTTGTGCCGGGGTTCGGAACATATCACCCTCAACACGCCTCTCCTCTTGACAATTTTACATTTATTGCAAATCTTTTTTATGCTGGACCGGACTTTCATGTTTTCCTTTTCTTCTTCTTTTCTGCCTCGCCTGCACTTCTATCTTGTGACTTGAGACCTGTAACCTGCGACTACTTTGACCTGTAAGTTATCCTGCCTTTAGTCAGATCATACGGAGACAGTTCTACTTTCACCCTGTCTCCGGGCAGGATTTTTATATGATATATTCTCATCTTGCCTGAAATATGGGCAAGAATGACTCTTTTCTGCGCTTCCTCCGGAGTTTTGGAAGGCAGGGATATTTCAACTTTAAAAGTGGCGTTAGGAAGAGCCTCTTTTATTATTCCCTCTACTTGTATCTTCTCGTCGTTTGAGGACATTTCTGATATTATACAAAATTAATTAAATACCTGCGGTTAACACCTCGCAGCCGGTGTCCGTAACGCAAAGCGTATGTTCAAAATGGGCCGAGCAGCTGCCATCAGCCGTCACGGCAGTCCAACCGTCCTTTTTAATCGACACATCGCCTCTGCCCAGAGACAGCATGGGTTCTATTGCAAGCGTCATTCCGCTTTCCAGAACTATTCCGGTGCCGGGAGAACCGAAATTCGGGATTGACGGCTCTTCATGCAGTTTTCTGCCGATACCATGGCCTGTAAATTCCCTGATTACCGACATTCCGTACGCCGCGGCGCATTTTTCAATTGCATGAGAAACGTCTCCAAGCCTGGCTCCCTTTTTAACGGCTGAAATGGCTCTGTCCAGCGCCTGTTCGGCCGCCTCTATCAGCTTTTTATGCTCGGCGGTTATCTTTCCGGCTCCGACGGTAAGAGCGGCATCTCCGTAATAGTTTTCAAATACGCACCCGAGATCCACGCTTACGACGTCTCCTTCTCTGATGAATCTTTTTTTATCAGGAATTCCGTGCACGACCTCTTCGTTTATTGACACGCACAGCGCCGCAGGGTAGCCTCTATAACCCAGAAAAGCGCAAATGCCGCCCCGCCGCGCTATTTGATCCTCGGCAAATTCATTTAACTGGGCGGTTGATACGCCCGGTTTTATTTTTTTTTTAATGCCGCAGAGAACTTCCGCGACAATATTAGAGGCCTTTCGGATTTTTTCTATTTCTTTGGGCGTTTTTATTTCAACCATCTTTAATATCAGTGGATAGTGGTTGGTGGTCAGTGGTCAGTTTTTTTATTTTTACTCATCACTCGCCCCTATTCACTAACCACTGGAGTTAACGGATTAGGCTTTTATTATTTTGTTTTTCAACAAGGTTATTATCGCCTCGGTTATGGCTTCGGGGCTGGAATTCCCGTTAATCTCAAAAAACATGCCGTTGGTCTTGTAATAAGCTATCAGGGGTTCGGTTAAATCTCTGAAAACCATGAGTCTTTTCCTTACCACTTCAGGCTTATCGTCTCCGCGCATAACCAGTTTGTCTCCGCACCCGTCGCAAGTGTTCTCGGTTTTGGGCGGGTTTGTGACCAAATTGTAAATGCGGCCGCATTTCAGGCAGCTTCTTCTTGAATTGAGTCTCCCGACAACCTCGTTTTCGTCGAGCTGGATAAATATTACGGCATCCAGCTTTTTATTTTTTGATTCGAAATACCCGTCAAGTCCCTCCGCCTGCTCCACTGTTCTGGGAAATCCGTCAAACAAAACTCCCTTATCCTCTTTTTCAAGCCTTGATTTTATGACTTCAAGCACAAGCTTATCGGGAACGAGTCTCCCGCCGGCCAGATAATCGGCGACCTGCATGCCGAGAGAAGTTTTTTTGCCGATTTCATCCCTGAATATGTCTCCTGTAGAAAGATGAATCAGCCCTAACTTGCTGCTTAAAGATTTAGACTGGGTTCCTTTTCCGGAACCCGGATACCCCAATAATATAAGGTTCATATCACTTATCCCTGACCGCTGTCATAAAAAGGTAACAGGTACCTTTTTATGTTACACGCCTACATTGAACCAGCGGCCTTTGATTTTGCTGTGTTTGGAAAATCCTTCGTAATTGCGCATTATGAGATGAGCTTCTGTCTGCGCCACGGTATCAAGGGCCACGCCGACCACTATCAGAAGCGAAGTGCCGCCGAAATAAAACGGAACGTTCAATTTTAGTCTTAAATAATCCGGAAGCACGGCTATCAGGGACACAAAGAGCGCCCCGCCGAGAGTAATCCTGTTCAAAACCCGTTCTATGTAATTGGCGGTCGGCTCCCCCGGCCTTATTCCGGGAATAAATCCGCCCCATTTTTTCATATTCTCGGCAAGATCCTTGGGATTAATGCTTACTGAGTTGTAAAAATAACAGAAGAAGACAATCAGGCCCACATACAATGCCTGGTATATAAGGCTGGAAGGGCTCAAGAATTTCATGATAATATTTGCCCATTGCGCCTGGGGGTTAAACTGGAGGATAGTATACGGGACGCTGAGAAGCGAGACCGCAAATATTACGGCTATAACGCCCGATTGGTCTACTTTGAGAGGCAAAAAAGCGCTGACTCCCCCATATACCTTGCGACCGACCTGTCTCTGGGCATACTGAATCGGAATTTTCCTTTGAGCAGTCTGGACCCATACGACAAAAGCAGTGATTACAAAAACTACGCCGATAATCAATAATGCGGTCAGAATGCTCATTTCGTCTACCTGCACAAGTCCGATCATATCCGAAATTGCCTTAGGCAGTCTGTCCACTATGCCCGCAAAGATAATAAGGGATATTCCGTTGCCTATGCCTCTTTCCGTAATCTGCTCGCCCAGCCACATGACAAAAACAGTGCTTGTGGTGAGAGTCAGAACGGTAAGAAAATAAAAATTGAAATCAGTCTCCGCCACGATGGCATTTCCGCCCGGCACCGGCATGTTCACGAGAGCTACGGTAAGCCCCAGAGACTGAAAAGCCGCCAGGAATAAGGTAAAGATTCTGGTTATCTGGATTATTTTTCTATGCCCGGTCTCCCCCTCTTTGGCCAGCCTGTCAAGAAAAGGAAAAACATGCGCCCCCTGGATGAGGCTCATTATGATTGAAGCGTTGATATAAGGCATGACGCCCATTGAAAAAATAGAAAATCTGCCGAGAGCGCCGCCGGAAAATATGTCCAGAAAACCCAGAACTCCTCCCCGGTGAGTTTCAAACAAAGTCTTCAGCGCGGCGGCATTTATGCCGGGGATAGGAATGGCGGCGCCGAGCCTGTAAACGGCAAGCGCTCCTGCCACAAACAATATCCTTTTCATTAAATCCTTGACTTTAAAAATATCTGTTATTTGTTGCATCTTAACTCCTGTGACAGCAAGGTGATAAGATGATAAGTTGATAAGTAAAAAATCTCCATACTTATAACCTTATCCCCTTGTCACCCTATATTCTTATTACTATTGTTTTTCCGCCTGCTTTTTCTATCTTTTCTTTCGCAGACTTTGAAAAGGAATGAGCGGATACGTTCAGCGATTTTTTGACTTCTCCTTCGCCGAGGATTTTGACAAGACCGCGCTTTGTTATCAGGTTTTTGCCCGCCATGGCATCCGGAGTGATTTCAATGCCGCTGTCAAAATATTTATCCAGAATTCCCACATTAATCCATTCCACTTCCTTTCTGAATTTTTCATTACTGAATCCGCTTTTGGGAATTCTTCTTAAAAAAGGCATCTGCCCGCCTTCAAATCCGATCCGCTTCGGTCCGCCTGATGTGGATTTCTGGCCTTTTTGCCCTCTTGTACAGGTCTGTCCGTGTCCGGATCCGCTTCCAGTGCCGAGCCTTTTTGTTCTATGAACGGATCCGTGTTTGGGTCTTAAATCATGCAATTTAATCATAAAACTCCTTTATTCTTTAGTCCCTCTGATTTTCAGCACTTCTTCCTTGGCCTTAAGCTTTCCGAGGGCATTCAGAGTCGCGTACACCGTATTGAACGGGTTGCGGCTGCCGATATTTTTTGTAAGGATGTTTTTAACGCCTCCTGCTTCAAGGACCGCCCTTACGCCGCCGCCTGCGATAAGACCTGTTCCTAAAACGGCAGGCTTCATCCATACAAGCCCCGCGCCGAATTTTCCCACCACTTCATGCGGTATGGTGGTATTGACAAGCGGGAAATTCATCATATCTTTTCTCGCAGCTGAAATGGCTTTCTGTATGGCAGACTGCACTTCGTTGGATTTGCCCACCGCCACCCCCACCTTTCCGTTTGAATCACCTACTACCACAAGAGCGTTAAAAGAAAATCTTTTTCCTCCTTTCACGACTTTCGTAACCCTGTTTATTGAGACCACTACGGATTTCTCCTGCGTTTCGGACTTGATTTCACCGGCTTGGGATTCAGGCGCAGCTGCGTCCGAATCGGTTAATTTCGCTGTTTTTAAACTTTCCCCGGAATCCAGTTGCGTTTTGATTTTCTTTCCTGTTTTTATGATCATCTAAGTTTCTCCTTGTAATTTAAAATTTTAAACCGGCTTCTCTTGCGGCGTCCGCAAGGGCTTTTATCCGGCCGTGATAGCGTCTTCCGCCCCTGTCAAATCTGATTTCTTTAACGCCCTTTTCAAGAGCTCTTTTTGCAATCAAACCGCCGACCAGCCGCGAAGCAGCGATGTTCTTGCCCGACTTAAACTGCCCTTTTATTTCTTTATCAAGGCTGGACGCGCATGCGATCGTAGAGCCTTTTATGTCGTCAATAACCTGGGCGTATATGTATTTATCGCTTCTATAAACGCTTAACCTCGGCCAAGTTACTCCGGCTTTTAAAAGATTTCTTTTTGTCCTTTCTTTTCTAAATTGGTATTTTTCCTGTTTGGTTATCATACTATTTTGCTCCTATCGCTCCTCCCGCTCCGGGCGCGCCGACTCCGGCTGCGGTTTTGCCCGCTTTGCGGATGATCCTTTCTCCCTGATATCTGATGCCGGTTCCGTTATAAGGTTCGGGCGGCCGTATTCTTTTAATCTGCGCCGCCAGATTCCCGACAACGCACTTATCGGCTCCCATAATCGTAAGAAGCGTTTGTTTCGGGTCAAAAGACATTTTTATGCCCGCAGGAATGTCTATAATTACCGGATGAGAAAACCCCAGCTGCATGGTCAGCTTCTGCGCATCCGCCGACCCCTTGAAGCCGACGCCGTTGATTTCAAGAACTTTTGTAAATCCGTTCGCCACGCCCGTTATCATGTTGTTTATCCTGGCGCGCGCGGTGCCGTAAAGAGCGTCTCTGGCTCCTATCTCCCCGGACACGGAAATGGATATCTTATTGTCTTTAAGCTCCGCTACAATCCCTTCCGGTAAGACATAAGAGAGCTTTCCGAGAGGACCCTCTACCGCAACCGTTTTTCCTTCAATTTTTGCTTTTATTTTTTCGGGAACAATTATTGTTTTTTTTCCTATCCTGCTCATAATAGTCTCCACCTTGTTCAGTGTTTAGTGGCAAGTGGTTAGCGGTTTGTTATTAACTATTCACTGTTCACTAATCACTATTCACTGCCGTTATTACCACACCTGGCAAAGGACCTCGCCGCCGACTTTTTCCTTTTTGGCCGTTGAATCGGCAAGGATTCCTTTCGGAGTAGACAGTATCGTAACGCCGAAAGCAGCTCTGATTTTCGGAATATTCTTGTACGTAAAACCTGCAAAAATATCGTCTGCTATTGTTTTCGGAACAATATAAGCGTTTCCTTCTAATAATTCATGCGGTCCTGCCACGCCTATTCTCACTTTGCTTTGATAGTTCAATTCTATTTTTGTCTTTGGCTCTATAACAGGCAAATCCCATCTTATAAACGGCGTGGGCGCATATTGGTCATTTATCCACCGCGCAACATTATAATAAGCGTAATTTCCCGAGGCAGATATAAAATCAGTATGCTGCGGCGCTATCGCGACAGCTGTCATATTTTCAACTGCCTTTAACCCATTATTTGTTATTTGTATGGAATATGCCAATATTCCCCCAGGGCTTGCTGTATCCGGCCCTATCGCTCTTATTCTCAAATCTGTTTCAAGCGGAAGACCGGTATCCACTCTTTCAAGATTGATAAGCAAGGATTTGGGGATTACATATTCATTTAACGCTCCGCTCATGAGACCGTATATCGGATTGTCTATCAAACCTTCAAGTGTTGTTATGCCCGGCATGATTTCTTTTGTATATGACCAGCCCTGAGCATTGCCAATAGTTGTTTCATATGAAGCAGTAAAAATTCCCTCATTTTTGTAAATGCCGCTGCCAGAACCAAATTTTATATGTGTAAATACGGCATTCACATTTCCTGAATAGAACACATAGCCGTTCATTTGGCCTTGTATGTTTTTTTGGGTTAATTTTAATTGGGTTTGCGGATATTCTTGGCTAATCACGGACTGGTTAATTATTCCTGATAAATATAATTTTCCAGATGTTATCTGCGCTCCCAACTGGTTAAAATTCCATCTGAATTGCAAATTCGTCCCATTTATTTCGCCTTCTACCACTCCCCTGAAGACTCCATTAATAAGAGTCCCTTTAATATATGTTCTCCCTTGTTTGGTGAAAACTACCCCTTTCAAGTCTCCTATGTAATTTATGTTATTTAAATCAGCAAACCACTTTCCGCGTATTAGTCCAGAGCCTTGAAAGCTTCCTGTTTTTATTTTTACTATTTCTAATTCGCTGAAATTAACAACTCCTTGTAATGTCCCTGTTGTGATTAAGCTGCTAGACAGAACTTTTTCTACTATTAAGGTTTCTGTTAATTCTGTTTCTTTCCCGATTGTCTCTGTAGTGTTTGAAACCGCATTGGGCGATTCTATGGTCGGTTCTGTCATTGATAATATCCTTCCGTTTTCTATTATGCTGCCTGCTCCGCCGTTTCCTTGTCCTCCGTCCCCGTATCCTCCATAAGCCTTTACCTTGCCTGTAAAACCAATACCATCAGCATAATATAACGCTATCCGTCCTCCGCCTCCTCCTCCGCCAACAGCCGAGCCGCCACGTGAACCTGCTCCTCCGTTTGAAGTTATCTCGCCGGAACCTGTAATCTTATTTGCCGTAATATAAATCCCTCCGCCTGAACCCCCTGCGCCTGCATCAATATAACTCGCTCGCCCATTAGTACCATTGGCGCTTATCACCCCATCTAATCTTAACTCACCGGAAACTTTAATCTTTAATAAACCTCCTCCGCTTCCGCCTGGACTCCACTCATCATCCCCGCCATACCCTCCGCCACTACCCATATCCCCTGGCTCCATAATAGAGCCATAAACTTTTCCGCCTATAGCAGTTTTCCTCCAGTATCCGTTCCCGCCATTGCCTCCATATCCTCCGCCGCTGCCTGCCTGTTCAACATGCACGCCTCGGCCAGGTCCTCCCCCCCAAGGATAACCCTTACCATTGGCGTCTATCTTGCCCCCTGCTTCTACTATCAGATTGGGTGTTTCTAAATTAAAATCTTTCTCACCATTGTTGTAGGTTAGTATCCCGCCGGATAATATGCGAATATTTTCAGCTTTGAAATATAAATGGTTTAAATTAAATTCACCGCTGTTTTTTATAACAACATCTTTGGAAATAATGGTTCCGGCGTCATGGTATATCTTTCCGCTGTTTTCAAGGCTAAGCGTTGATGATACTTTTATTTCCCCTTTGTTTATTAAAATGCCGGAAGATTTTATGTCAAAATTATCAACATTCACGATGTTCGCGCTGGAAATCGTAAGTCTGCCGATGTTTCTTATTTCTACTTTGGCAAAAGAATAACTGCCATCAAGTAAGGTTGTTTTGCCTTCTAATAAATTATTGTTGTCTATATAAAGGTCAACGCCGTTGATAATTATTGTTCCTGCTCCGCCGTTTCCTTGTCCTCCGTCCCCATATCCTCCATAAGCCTTTACCTTGCCTGTAAAACCAATACCATCAGCATAATATAACCCTATCCTTCCTCCGCCTCCTCCTCCGCCAACACTCCTACCGCCACGTGAACCTGCTCCTCCGTTTGAAGTTATCTCGCCGGAACCTGTAATCTTATTTGCCGTAATATAAATCCCTCCGCCTGAACCCCCTCCGCCCGTATCCTCATAACTCGCTCGCCCACTCGTACCATTAGCGATTATCACTCCATCTAATCTTAACTCACCGGAAACTTTAATCTTCAATAAACCCCCTCCGCTTCCGCCTCTACTCGACTCAGACCAGCCCGCTCCGCCACTACCCATATCCCCTGGCTCCATAATAGAGCCATAAACTTTTCCGCCTATAGCAGTTTTCCTCCAGTATCCGTTCCCGCCATTGCCTCCATATCCTCCTCCTCCGCCGCCGGTATATTCAACTAATCCGCCTCCGCCAGGTCCTCCCCCCCAAGGATAACCTGCTCCATCGGCAGTTATTTTTCCTGCAGCGCTTATTATAATTTCAGGCGAGTTGTCCCTGTGCCGTTATATCCTCTAACTGCAAGCGTGCCTTCTACTTTTACTTGTTTTGTGTAGGAATGAAAACCGTCTAATGCGTAAGTTTCACCAGGAGGAATTATTAGGTACTCTACTGTATCGGTTACTGCGGCATGGATATATAGGGGGGAAAGAACAATTATCCATAGAACATAAAAAATTGATAAGTTTAGTTGATAAATAAAAGAATTTTTCCGCCCTTTTATGGTATTTACGGCCGCTTTAAAAACGAATTTAAGATAAGCAATCATATACCAGGTTTTTATTGAATAAATTTTATATTAATTGTCTTACATTCCTCAAATTTCTTTGTCCTGACAAGTTTGTCCCATACCCCTAATACCCTTATTTCACAAACATATTCCGCATCAATGCCCTCTTTGACTTTGTAGCCATATTCAAATGTTCCTTTAATGTCTTTAGGCGCTGAAAATCTCGCATAGTCCAGTTTATTGCCGTCCTCATTATAAATATTTATCTCAACGGCGTTGAATGTAAATACTTCCACTTTTATAATTCCGTCTTCCTCTTTTATCTTAATTTTATTTAGGTTGTCGTCTTCTTCTTTTATCGGCGCAGCCGGAATCCGCTTATCCGGAGTCTGCAACGTCCCTTCTCCGTCTATTTTTCCTTCCTTGCCAAAATAATGGCCGACTGCTTTGCTTTTTCCGTTTATCTCTATCTCTGCATCCGGCGCATAAATTATAGCATGAATTTCACTCCCGCCGTTTACCTGCGTTTTGTTGCGTTCTTTTTCATCTTTGTTAATAAAAATGATTGAATCTTGCGTGTTTCCTTGTACATTAAATTCTGATTTGCCGTCTATCTTGACTTCTCCTTCGCAAAATATGTTCACATTGCCGTTGATTTTCACTTTAGATTCTCCATTGATTTCCATCTTTTTGAAATAATATACGCCCGTGGAAAGGGTTATGCTGTCTTTGCCGTCTATTTTGAATTTTAAGCCCTTATCAATGGCTTGTTTTCCTTTCTCAGTGAGAGGGATTTTGTTATTGTCGTTATCCCTTGCCGCATGCTCCGCAATGGATCCTAATTCAATGGGATACGGGTTTACGGTTATGTGTTTTTGTATCTTCTCCCCTGTGATTTCTGATTTCCCGTCTGTTTTCAGCGTTTCATAGTAAACGTTCCCATAAACCGCGCTTTGTCCGTCTAATTCCACGGTTTTTCCGTAAACATCGCCATAGACTATTGCCCGGCCGTTTAATTTGATTTCATTGTTTGTAAGAACATCGGCCGCAACCCTTCCCGCTCCGTTTATCTCTATTTCTTTTGTTCCTATCAATCCATAATTAAGCATCGGTATGACAAATACCGTATACGCTTTGGTTTGTTCCAGATTGCCGACATTGTCTATGGCTCTGTATTCTATCGTGTGTTTTCCTTCCTCTTTTATCGTAAAACTGGCAGAATAAACCTCAAAATTCCCTGAATCTATACGGTATTCAGCGTATTTAATATCAGACGAAACATTGTTTATGATAGGGTCTGATGGTTTTAGAACTATTAATGTCTTTGAAGAAATATATATTGTCCCAAATGCTTCAACCTTGGGCATACTGAAGTTTATGGAAGTTACAGGCGCGGTATTGTCAACCGCAATACTGGAGGTTTTAACGCTTTCAATATTTCCAACAACATCTGCTGAATAATAATTCAAAGAATGCAATCCTTCTTCAACAATATTGAAATTTGAAAGATAAATTTCAAATGCGCCGCTGTTTATAGAATAATATGTTTTGTCAACGCCAAGACCTAAATTGTCCCCGACTTCAGCCATGTCGTCCTGAGCCGTAAAACCCATAAGCGTGCTGGAAGAAACATAAACCGGCTCTACTCCGTATTTCGGCTCGCTTATTGCAAGTTCTGTTCTCGGCGGCAATATATCATGAACTATTTCAAATTGAGATGTTGTAACAAAAGAACTGTTCCCTGCCCAGTCAGCCGCTTCAATCGTTAATCTCCACATGCCTGGCAAAAGATTAACCGGCACAAGAACGTCTCCGTTTCTTACATTAATTACAATGCCGTCAATGAGATGGGTTAAATAAGCCTTTGCAATCGGAGCAGGGTCGGCATTATCTGT
>JACQWV010000063.1 GCA_016209085.1 Elusimicrobiota bacterium | reverse complement strand
TTTTCAGTTCTCGCGGACGAAGACGCAAAATTTAGAAATTTTATGGAAAATACCTTTAACAAAATTCCAGGCGTTTTGCGCACCACAACAACAGAAATAGAAAAAACACATTCATTCATTCCTTACCACGAATGGCAGAAATACGCCAAATAGCCGCGTTTCTATAAGCAAAACTTATAAACGACTTTAAAATATTTTTGTTGACTCCATGACATTTTTTATGTAAGAATGATGGCATGGCGAAGGCAAGAGATTTGGCTCGTGACTACGGCGGGCAGGGACAAATTCTCCCCATAAAAGACACTCTCCCCGTATTTTCAATTTCAGTGGTTTACAAACTTACAGGTGTGCCCGTGCGAATGCTGAGGGAATATGAAAAATACGGGCTGACCAGACCGAGAAGGTTAAACGGGAGAAGGCTTTACAGCCAGTGCGAAATCGGGTTCATAAAAGACATCAGGTTTTATCTGATGAACAGGCAGATGACCATAAAAGGCCTGAAAGAATTTTATCTTCGGTCATCCTGCTGGGAAATCAAGCGATGCGGCCACGCCGGATGCCCTGCGTACGGAAATGTAAAGAAACGCTGCTGGGAAGTAACGAATGTTCACAAAAAATGCAACCCTGAGATATGCCCGTTTTGTCCGATATTCCTCGTAAAAACAGCACATAAAAACAAAAAGGACACGCCTCCAATCAGTCCCCGCACTTTTACCCCCTGATTCCGTATCCTGCATCTATCTCTTCACCCCTTTATGTATACAGACTGCTCCGAAGGTCATTTTGTAAACCTCAATGTCTTTAAAACCGGATTCAGCCAGAATTTCCGACAATTCCTCTGAATTATAAAAGTTCAAAGCGCTGTTTTTTAGGAAATCATAAGGCATTTTTGAACGCGGTGAAAGCATGTTTATAAGCCCTATGGCGGTTCTTACATACATGTGAAAAAGTTTCCTCATAAATACGTTTTCAGGTTGGCTGGTTTCAAGATGCAGGAATACGCCGCCTTTTTTAAGCGCCCGGCAAAATTCCGTAAAATACCGCTTCAAATCTCCGGTCTCGGCATACAGATTTCTGGTTGCAAGGGAAATCGTCACGAGGTCAAAGGAATCGTCTTTAAACGGAAGCTCCAGAGCATTGCCCAGGATGAAACATATGCCTTCGGCGTCGGAACGCTCTACGGCTTTTGAAAGCATGTCAGGACTGAAATCAAGCCCTGTTATCTTGACTTTCCCGGGCAGCGATCTTTTAAGCAGCCGGGGGATTTCGCCCGTGCCGGTGCAGATGTCCAGGCATAATGAAGGAGTATTTTCCGCGGCCATAAGGCAAAGCCGCTTTCTCCACAGACCGTCAAGGCCGAAAGTCAGCAATCCGTTGAATTTTTCGTATTTCGGGGCTATGAGACCGTAAAAATCCAGAAGAAGCCGCTCAATCCTGCTCATTGACTTTTCTCTCTCTAAAGTTTTATAATGAATAATATATTAAATAGTGGGTCTGCTGAAAAGCCCTACTCGGAAGCGAAACTGCGGATTTTGAAGCCGAGCCAAAGCGGGCTGAGGCGAGCATACTCGGTTAGAGTCTGTAAGCCGAAGACCGCAAAGGCGCAGGCCAAAAGCCGCAGTTGCAGCCCGAAAGGGGGTTTTTCAGCAGACCCTGATAAGAGAGAGTGCAAAAATGCCGCTTACAAAACAAAAGACAAAGGAAGTTATTGAAAAATTCACTTCAAAACCGAATGACACGGGCTCTGCCCAGGTCCAGATTGCCCTTTTAACGGAAAGAATACAGTACCTTTCCAAACACATCGCCTCAAACCCGAAAGACCATTCCTCCAAACGCGGGTTGTCCATGCTGGTTTCCAAAAGAAAACGTCTTCTCACCTACATGGAAAGATATTCCAGACAGGAATATAGGAATCTCATAAAACAGTTAGGATTAAGGAAATAAACCAATGACAAAAGAAAAACTGGTCCGCCTCCAGGAAAAAATAGGCGAAAATACGATTCATTTTGAAACAGGCCGCATCGCCAGACAGTCAAACGGAGCGGTCATGGTCAGATTGGGCGACACAATCGTGCTGAGCGCCTGCACTGCGGCCAAATCTCCAAGAGAAACCCCTCCTAATTTTGTTCCATTGACCGTAGATTACAAGGAAAGAACCTACGCGGCGGGCAAAATACCCGGAGGATTCTTCAAAAGGGAAGGAAGACCCCGCGAAAAGGAAATACTCGGTTCCAGACTTTCCGACAGGTCATTGAGACCTCTTTTCCCTGAACATTACAACACGGAAACCCAGATAATTTCCATGGTTCTTTCCAGCGATTCCCAGAACGACGCGGATGTCCTGGCAATCAACGCGGCCTCGGCGGCGCTGACGATTTCTTCAATTCCTTTCAACGGTCCGGTAGCTGCCGTGAGGATAGGCAAGATAAACGGCTCTTTTGTGATAAATCCCACCTTTGAAGAGAGGCTGGACTCAGAGATTGATCTTGTTGTTTCAGGCACTTTGCACGGCATAGTCATGGTGGAGGGAGGGGGGAAGGAAATACCGGACCAAGAACTGACGGCCGCCATGGAAAAATGCATGCCTGAAATAGAGAAGCTCTGCAGGCTCCAGGAGGGCTTAAGAAAACAGACAGGCGTTCCCAAAAAATCCGCGGAAATCATGGAAATAAAGCCTGAAATCAAATCAGCCGTTGAAAAGACCATACAGCCCCGCATCCGGGAACTGTTAAATTCATTTACTCCCAGACAGGCTTTTGAAAATTCCATGGATGAAATGACGGATGCATCCGTAAAAGAGTTTTCCGAAAAATTTCCGGTGGATGAAACAATTCCTTATCAGGTAAAGGCGGAAATACAGGATACTCTTTCAGAGCTTTTCAGAGAAATGGTTCTGGAAAAAAAGACAAGGCCCGACGGAAGAAAATACGATGAAATAAGAGAAATATTAATACAGACGGGTCTCCTGCCGAGAACCCACGGCTCGGCCCTTTTTACAAGGGGAGAGACGCAGACCATTGCAACCGCCACTCTGGGAACTCCGGAAGATAAGCAGATTCTGGACGATCTGGAAGGAAGATCCAAGGAAAGATTCATGCTGCATTATAATTTCCCGGGATTTTCTACCGGCGAAGTAAGGCCCGACAGAGGCCCCGGAAGAAGGGAAATAGGCCACGGAGCGCTTGCAAGAAGAGCCCTGTATCCCCTTCTGCCTACGGAAGACCGCTTTCCCTATACCATAAGAATCGTTTCCGACATACTTGAATCCAACGGCTCTTCCTCAATGGCCACGGTGTGCGGAGGCTCCCTGTCGCTTTTTGACGCGGGCGTTCCCATGACGTCAGCCTGCGCCGGCATAGCAATGGGATTGATAATGGAAGGGGAAAAGTTTGCGGTTCTGTCCGACATAGCGGGTTTGGAAGACCATTTCGGCGACATGGATTTCAAGCTGGCCGGCACCAGAAAAGGCATAACGGCTTTTCAGATGGACGTGAAGCTTGAATCCGGAATACCGATACCCGTGCTTAAAGCAGCCGTAGAACAGGCCGGCCGCGCCAGAAATCACATACTGGACCTGATGGAAAAGAATATTTCAGCGCCGAAAACCGAAGTATCCGACTACGCTCCGAAAATAGTCAGGCTGACGATACCCAAAGAAAAGATAGGCGCTTTCATCGGCCCGGGCGGTAAAAACATAAGGGGAATAATAGAAAAGACCGGAGCAGACATAGAGGTGGAAGACGACGGCTCTGTTTTCATCTCCAGCCCGGACAAACAGAATCTTGAAGCCGCCAAGGCAATGGTTGAATACTATACTCTTGAAGTGGAAGTCGGAAAGATATATACCGGCAAAGTGGTTTCAATAGTGGATTTCGGAGCCTTCGTTGAAATACTGCCCGGAAAAGAAGGCCTCCTTCACATATCGGAGATAGACCACAAAAGAATAAGAAAGGTTGAAGACGTCCTGAAAATGGGAGAGCAAATAAAAGTAAAAGTCATGGAAATGGATAACATCGGCAAATTCCGACTTTCAAGAAAAGCTGTTTTGTCTTCAGAAAGGTGAGTTATGAACAAAAAACCGAAAAAACAGCCTCAGAACAACAATGCTTTTGACCAGGTTCGCAAATTTTACGAGTTTATGAACTCAAACAAATTAGAGACCATAGAGTTCGCCAAAGGGGAAATGTACGTCAAGCTTGTGAGAAAAAGCAATCCCGGTCATCAGGTTCCCATTCCGGTGTTCGCTCCGCAGACGCACGCGCCGGCGGAGCATCCGCAGCCCAAACAGCCTAAACCCAGGCCGGCTGAGGCGGAGCCCCAGGGCGAAACCATAGACGCGCCGATGTCGGGAATATTTTACCGGGCGCCGACTCCTTCCAGCCCTCCTTATATAAGGGAAGGCGACAGCGTGAAAGAAGGCCAGATATTATGCATCATTGAGGCCATGAAGGTTTTCAACGAGATAAAAGCAGACGCAAACTGCGTCATAGTAAAGGTGCTGGTTGAAAACGGCAAGCCCATGGACACCGGACAGCCCATGTTCGTGATTACAAAATAAGCGTAGGCGGATAAATCTATGTCCGAAGCAACGCTTGAAAACGTCAAAAACACAGCCGCAAAAATAATTGAAGAACTGAAAAATCAGAAGGGATGCATGACATCCTGGGATTTGAAACTAAAGCTTCATCTTTCAAATTCTTCTATCTACATAGCTTTGGGATGGCTCCTGAACCAGAATAAAATAGCCGTTCAACCGGAAGATTTGACTTATAAAGTGAAATTAACAGAATGAGACGATGCTGGTTCAAAACAGGTTTGCAGCGAACAAGAATAAAAAAAGAACTTTGTTCCATGCTCTTTACTGGGTTTTCTCGTTCTCAGCTGCTGTCTGGCTTATCTGGGAAATTTTCAGCCCCAAAGGGATAGCCGGAGAAACCGTTTCAAAAATTCTTTTTTCCTTCCTGGGACAATCGGCGTACCTGTTCCCTTTCATCTTCCTATACGGTCTTCTTGCAATCCTTTCCAGGCTGAACAAACCCCACAAAGGCATTCTTACCCTGCTGGCAGGCATTCTTCTGATACTCGGGTCCATATCAATAAATCTGGAACTTCTGAGAAACGCATTCACTCAGGTTTTTTTTGACGGGGGCTGGTTTGGATACGAACTTGAACTGATTCTATCCAAAATTTTCGGAAAACTCGGGACCGTTTTGTCTTCAATAATCTTCTTTTTTGCCGGCGTCCAGATGCTTTTCAGCGTCTCATGGAAAAAAATCATAAAGAAAACGTCTTCCGCTCTGATTGAGGATTATAAAAGCTGGATGGCGGCGAGAAAAGAGCTTAAAACAAGACTGAAGCTGATGACGGACAAACAGGGGACAGGGGACAGAGGTCAGGGGCCATGGGTCAGGAGTCTGGAGTCACAAGACACAAAACACAAGTCATCCGCCGCTACGGCGCATAGGCAAGCAACAGTAGCGGGCGAATTACCATTCGCCGATATGCCGCATGGCAATGCGTCCGCTACAGCACAGACTCCGTCGGGCAGGCAAGACACAAAAGCCGGGTCTTCAAGCCCTCCTGTCCTCAAGTCCTCAGTCCCCCGAGAGTCACGTGCCGCAAGTTTTTATTTCAAGGACTTCAAACTCCCGATGTCAAATCTTCTGGACGTTTATTCAGGAGAAAAGATTCCGGGACCGGGCGAAGAAGAATTGTCCGCTTCCAGAATAAAACTTGAAGAAACGTTTAAAAACTTCGGGATTTCAGCGTTCGTTTCAGGCATATATCCGGGACCCGTCATAACCAGATACGAAGTAACTCCGTCGCCCGGGGTCAAAATAAGCTCAATAGTTTCTCTTTCAAACGACGTGGCTCTCGCCATGAAGGCGCAGGGAATAAGGGTAGCGCCCCACATACCGGGCAAATCAGCCATAGGATTTGAAATTCCCAACAATATCAGCGCAAAGGTTTTTTTCAGGGAAATAATTGAAAGCGTAGAATTCAACGAAAGCAGAGCCCCGCTTCTTTTTGCCCTCGGCATGCACTCTGAAGGCTCTCCTGCAACGGCCGACCTTGAAAGCATGCCGCATCTTCTGGTAGCCGGAGCCACAAACAGCGGAAAAAGCGTTTTCCTCCATTCTCTCATACTCTCATTGATATACAGAAATACCCCGGACGAAGTTAAATTCGTCCTGATAGACCCGAAACGGCTTGAACTGACTTTTTACGAAGACATACCCTATCTTTACGACCCCAAAGTCACCTCAGACAGGGTTTCGGTCATAACGCAGGCAAAAGACGCGGCAAAATCCCTTGCCGCCCTGACAAAGTTGATGGAAAAACGCTACGTCAAATTTGAGAAGGCAAAAGTTAAAAACATAAAATCCTACAACCAATGGGCGCAGACAAACGGAGAAATGCCGGAATTTTACATCGTCGTGGTGATTGACGAGCTTGCCGACCTCATACTTCAGACAAAAGACCTCGTTGAAGACGCCATCCAGCGTCTTTCCCAGATGGCCAGAGCCGTCGGAATACATCTGGTGCTTGCCACGCAAAGACCGTCGGTGGACATAATCACCGGCGTAATAAAAGCAAACCTGCCGGCAAGAGTGGCTTTGCAGGTAATCACAAAAACCGACTCAAGAGTGATACTTGACGCCATGGGCGCGGAATCCCTGATAGGACGAGGCGACATGCTGTATCTGGCAAGCGACGCTCAGAAACCCGCGAGAATTCAGGGAGCTTTCGTTTCAGAAGAAGAAATCAAAAAGGTGGCGGACTATCTCAGAGCGCAGGCAAAACCCGCGTATCCTCCGGCCGAGGAGGAAGAGGAAGAAAAAAGTTTCACGGGCAAAGGCGGAACCGCCGAGGAAATAATTTCGGCGCTCAGGCTCATATCCGAGAGAAAGAGAGTTTCGCAGGACCTTCTCAAAGCCCATTTCGGCTCTTCGGCAAGGGCCACCAATCTCCTGAGCATACTGGAAATGAACGGTTTCATCCATAAACCGGAAGGCTCAAACAGATGGGAGATATTTTTTGACAAGATTGAAGCGCATCTTGAACAAGCCGGCGCAAAAACAGAGAATAGAGGCGAGAGGATAGAGGATAGTGAATAAGGAGTAAAGAGAGGGGAGAGAAATGGTTAAATTAATCCTGAGTATTCTCATCGGCACCATGCTTTTAAGCACGGCAATAACAGCGGCGGAAAAGAAAAATCCGACAAATGAAAAACAAAAGATTGAAGCGCCTGCCGCGGCGAAAGAACTTCCTTTTGCGGAAAGAGTCCTGAAAGAACTTGAAGACTGGGACATAAAGCTCAAAAGCCTTAAAACGGAATTTATTCAGGAAGTCAATTTTTCCGAAGCAGGTTTGAGAGAAAACATCCAGGGAATTATTCATTTTCTCAAGCCCAATCATCTTAGAATAGAACACATAAAACCTTCCAGGCAGATAGTATTCACCGACAAGACGTTCCTGTGGATATACAAGCCCGAAGATTTGCAGGCCGTGAAAACTTCCTGGGAAGGATGGAGGAACTCCCAAAACCAGAATTTTTCCGGAATTCTTGAATTCGGCAATTACAAATCCATAATTGAGAAAAACAACGTCTCGGTGCGGAAAAAAGCGGACTTGGACTTAATAAACGCGGTTTTTACGTCTAAAAAAGACCCTGAACTCTACGTTCTGACTCTGGGGCTTTCCGCCACCGACTATTTTCCCATGGAAGCAAGCCTGAAAATAGACAAAACCATTATAAAAACCAAACTTGCGAACGTTGAAAGAAACATAGAGATATCAACAGGAATATTTAAATTCGTTCCGCCGAAAGGGACGGAGATTCTGGAAATAAATTAAATATGACTTTGGCAAACAGGATAACAATCTCCCGGATTCTGATGAGCATGGTCATATTCATTTTTCTCATTTCAAAAAATTTTTCCCTTCAGATAGCCGCCGCAGCCCTGTTCGCCATAGCCGGTTTCTCGGACTACATTGACGGAGTGATAGCCAGAAGGACAAAAACAACCACGCCTTTCGGCGCGATAGCTGACCCTTTCGCGGACAAAATGCTCATTATGGCGGTTTTTCTGGCTTTTGCTTCCATCAGGGGGCTGAACGTCCCGCTATGGGCGGTATTTATAATTCTCGTAAGGGAATTGACGATTTCCACCCTCAGGGTTCTGGCGGCTCTGGGCGGAGAAGTAATGAAAGCCGAAAAATCAGGCAAATTCAAAACTTTTATCCAGATGTTTTCCGCAGCAGTCATCATGATAAACATGCTTTTAAAAACTTGGATAAAGACCGGACCTGCGCCGGAGGGATATCTTTTACAGATTGTCTCCAGAGCAGGAACCGTAAATTATTATCTCACGATATTCGCCGCATTAATCACCCTCATAAGCGGAGCCATTTATTTATACAATCACAGGGAGCTCCTGGAAAAATCGTGGGGAGAGAGAAAACAGTAACCAGTAATCAGTAACCAAGTAACCAGTAACAGCAACGACAAAAAGTGCAGTAACCAGCGGCCAGTAACAGCAAGAAACAAGAGAAAAGATAAAAATGAAATTTTGGGACAGATTCGCGGATTTCCTGGCAACAGGTTTTTACATAAGCCGCATTCCGACCGGCATAACCCGATTTAAAAAAAACACGGGCGCGGGTCTCTTCGGCTCCATTCTTGCGCTTCTCATGACCCCTCTTTTGCCGTCCAGTCCGCTTTATTTTTCTCTTTTTCTTGTTATGTTTGCCGTTTTGTCCTTGTGGGCTGCGCGCAGAGCGTCCGTAAATTCAGGATTAACAGACGACCCCAAAATCGTGATAGACGAAATGCTCGGATACTGGATTTCAATAGCATTCCTTGAAAGGCGTATTTTTACTTTGCTTGCGGCTTTCATTTTTTTTAGAATAATAGATACCCTGAAACCGTGGCCTATAAAGAATCTGGAGAAACGGCTGCCAAACGGTTTTGGTATAATTATTGATGATGCCATAGCCGGCATAGAAGCGAACATTTTGGTAAGAGCGCTTCTACTGGTGATATGAAAAGAATTTTTCTATTATTTTCCTTATTGGTTGTTTGCATAAACATCTCTTTCAGCCAAACAACGGAACCAGCATCTGTTCAAAGCGCCACGACGCTTACTTCACAGACAACGGATTATATTCAGAGCGAACCGGACCAAAAAACAACCCCTGCGCCGAAACGGCTTGATTTTTCAAAATCAAGAGTTCCGCTCAGCGGAATAGTTCTGACCCCGACTGCTTACAGGGGAAGAGGCGACAATTCAATAGGGCTCGGCCTTGATTTTAACGCGGCTTATTACATAGGCAGGCTTTACGGCAAAAACAAATTTGACTGGACTCTTCAGAAAACGAATTACATAGACAGGGTCGGCGTATGGCTCCTTCAGGCCGACGCAAAAATGCTGATTCAGAGCGAAGGAAAACTGAGGCCTGCCATGTCTGCCGGAGCGCACGGCATCTTTCAGTTAAGGGACGCTTCCCAGCCGAGTTTAAATCAGCCCGGCGTCTCTATCAATGTTGACAGCAAGAACACCAATTCTTTTGCCAGCGCCTATCTTGCTTTAAGCAAAAGACCTCATCCGAGACTGATACTGAATCTGGGCTATTCCGACGGGGATTCAGCCAAAATCATTTACGAGCTTTCGGAGTATCTCTCAAAAGAGGCAATGAAACTCAACGGATATAACAACCCTGAAATTCCGAGCGGGGTGTTTTTCGGCGGTTTTATCTGGCTGTTAAAGCCCAATTATCCCGTAGGCGTGGAAGTGATGATTCCGCAGGGAGCGCCGCAGAAGCCTAAACTGATAAACATACATCTGGGCGCTCTTTTAAAACTGAATTTTGAACTCTCTTACCTGATGTTTGAAGGCGGGTGGGACGAGCCGATTTTTGAGCGAGACAAGGAACGAGGAGCGCGCATAACTTGGGTTATGTAAGCGACGAGTGACGCAGCCACCGCCTCTGGCGGGGTTCCGCCGTAGGCGGAATCGCAGCCGAAAAGCGGCCAGCCCCTTTCCCCTGCGGGAAAGGGGAGGCTCATATTTGGCCGTCTGCTGCGTTGCTCCTCACTCACAGACCTTCGGGTATGCTCGTTCGTCGCGCCTTGCATCCAATCCAAATCTGAGCCTCCAAACGTATCCATTATTTCTGCGAAGCTCAGTAACAAAACAGTCTTTTAAAGTGTATAACATCTCTTATGGTTTTCTTTGTAATCCGGGGAATATGGACCCGGAGTATCCACGACCCGGCCATAACCGGGTGTAGCCAGGGAAAACAAAATTAATTTTGTTTTCCCTTTTTTTGTTAGAATAAGTGCATAACAAAAAATCGGGAGGGATGAATAAATGGACAGAAACGCCATAATAACAGCAATATTCTCGGTGGCAATATTTGTGGCATCCGTGCCCGATGCCGAAGGCGGTACAATAGAAAACCTCACGGAAACAAGCGCTAAAATATCCCAAATAGATATGGACAAAAACTTAGACGAAGCCGGGAAAGTCCTTGACAGCTTTTATACCGGCACCGAGGGGAAAGGCGAATCGTTTTTGCCGGTGAAGCGGGCGGCCATCAAAAGACCTTGGCGCATATAAGAGTAGGCAAAGATTTACTGCAAGTTTTTATATCAGAAGTTATTTATGGTCTATTGAAAAACTGGGGCAATAATATCTGGAATCCTATTGCCGCACACTTAACAAAAAATGCTATTGCGTCTTGGTTTTTTATTCAATTTCATTGAAAAGCGAAAAGGTAACTGTTACCTTTTTTTCCGTTCTATCTGCGCGAGGTAACGACTGGCGTTTGAATGAGCGGGGTTTATTCTGAGGGTTTCCTTCAACTCTAATATTACCCTGTTCCAGTCTTTGTTCCAGTATAATATCGCAATGTTGTAATGAACGTCCGCAAGTCCCGGATTCATTAAAAGCGCCTTTTTATAGCTGTTTTCCGCTTCCGGAGGAAATCCGGTTTTTTCCATAGAAACGCCTAAATTCAGCCACGCGTAAGCGCTTGCTTTCCTGAGCCCGTCTTTTACGGATTCCAGAGCGCGGTATTTTCCGGCAAGAACAAGCATATCTTCGTAAATCTCCGCTGATTTTTTAAAATAAATTCCCGCGTTTTTCCAGTCTCCCCTGCCTGTAAAATAAAATCCCATATACAGAGGAACGTCGGGGATTTCCGGGTCCATCCATCCTGTCAATAGAAGGCTTCTCAAGTCCTCCTCCCCCAGCGTAAAATGCGCATTTAAATAAGCCGAATGGGCAAGCAGGGCCTGGCCGTAAGAAGTCCTGATATCTTTTGTAAAAAAATCAAGAGGGGGGGCGTCAAGCCATTGGAGATTCAAAAAATTCCATAACTGCGATTTCCTGTCATAAGGAGTACTGGGAAATATTTCCTGGATAATTCCTCGCGGAATTGCGGGAGCTGATTTGGGAAGTTCCGCGTCCATGGCGGCGTACATGCGGGCCCGGTTGAATTCAAGCGTTTTTTTCCAGTCTTCTTCAGTTCCTGAATTGAGATTGAGCAGGTTCATTCCCGGGTAAAGTCTTTTAATGGAATTCTGATACCACCCGGAGCCTGCGAGCCCCTGGGCTATTATTTTCAAATCCGTCCTTTTTTTCTCAACCATCTGAAAATACCAGAGGGAAAATAGCTGGACGTCTTTTTTTGCGACAATAATGCTCTCGGGAGCGGCGCTTTTCATCGCGTCAAGAGCGTAATCTCTGGCGACAAAAACTTCTCTCCTGTTTGAAAGCGGAAGATTCCGGTAAGCGGCAAAAGCGACCGAGAAAACCGCAAAACCATATACGATTTGCTTCAGGATCGTTCCCGCAGACGCCAGGTTTTTAATCCCGGCTGCGCTCCACACGCACAAGGCTATGTCCGGAATAAGATAATTCGGCTCCACTATGGCAAGGGCGTGCGGGTTAGGAGGCATGTTTGCAAGAAAAAGAAATAAAGGACCGGTAATCAAAAACAGAAAAAGAAAGACGACAAATCTTTGTCTTGAGTTTTTAAACTCAAAATAAAATCCCGCCAGCGCAAAAACCGCGAGGAAATTGAAGTTTTTCCAGACGTGTATCATATATTCCCAGATGTTTACCATGAACAGCTCGCCTGTTTTGTAATTTTTTGAAATCAAATCCAGGGTTGAGCCGTAGCTTTTTCTCGTTAAAACGTTTATAAAATTTCCCAGCTTTTCAGGATCGCTCCAGTCAAGGAGAGGCTGGCCAAGGGAGCGGACCGGAAGGTAAAGATAAAGAGAAAAACCAAGAATAAAACATAAAAAAACAAGAGCAATGTTTTTTACATTTATTTCCCGGCGTTCTCTCCATGCCGGCAGTATCAGGCTGCACAGGCTCAGGACCACAAGGGAGATGTCCATCCTGTTTGTCATAAACAACCCGGAAAGATACGCAAAAAGCAGGATTTTGGACATCCTGTAATTCTCATGGATTGAAAAAGAAAGAATTATCAGAATCATGCAGAAGAAAAGATTCAGGGAATACATTTCAGACACGCTTGATACGTGCTGAAAGGCGAGATTAAAGCCGAAAAGCGCCGCTGCAAGAAAAGCCGGTCCTGAATTAAAATATTTTGAAAGAAAATGAAAAAACAAAACCAGGAATGCGGCTCCGGCCACGGCTGAAAAAACATTGAGTTTGTAAGCGAAGTTTCCCGGAATTATGTATGAAAAAATGCGGGCCAGAAGAACATACAAAGGATACCCGGGCTGGTGCGGTATTCCCAGGGTGTAAACGTCTACCGCCATTTCTCCCGCATCCCTGTAAGGAGCAAGAACGGGAGGCAGGCAGTAAATGTAGATGACGGAAAAAGAAATAAATAATAAAACCGGTAAAATCGTTTTGGCAAAGCGGCTTTGCATAGAAAAATTATTATAATATATATCCTAAATGGAAAAACATTCTGCCACAGCCATGTTTATAAAGAAACTCGTGGAATCAGAGCCGCACAAAGCGGCAAACGTGCTGGAGACCATGGATTCAAAAGAGGCCGCAAGAATATTCAAAATTCTGCCGCCGCATACCGCCGCCCTGTGCGTTGAACACATGCAGCCCAATCTTTCGGCCCAAATTCTTGAAAAGATTCTCCCCGAACCCGCAGCCTCCCTCTTTCATAAACTGAGCCACCACCAGGTAGCCGATATCCTGAGGCATTTTTCCGAAAAATCCCTGAAATTAATTCTTCCGTATCTGGACGAAGGGCTTGCTAAAATAATCGTGGAAATGCTCACTTATCCCAATGAAAGCGCGGGCCGTATGATGCAAAAGGATTTCCTCTCTTTTCACAAAGACACCATGGTAAGGGACGTAATAAACAAACTCAGAGCGCTGGCGAAGAAACATGTCCCCACGACCTACTGCTACGTGGTCGGGCCGGAAAACAGACTGACAGGCGTTTTGAACATGAGGGACCTTGTAATTTCACAGCCCGACGCTGCCATTGAAAGCATAATGAAGACCGATATGGTAAAGGTATCGCCTTTCGCGGACAGGGAGGAACTGATAGCGATATTCGGCGGAAAACACTATTTAATGATTCCTGTCGTGGATGAAAACGAAAGAATAGTAGGCGTGGTAAACACAAAAAACCTGATTGAAAGCACGACCCAGGAGGCCACGGAAGACATTCAGATTCTTTTCGGCGCGAGCGCCGAGGAGAAAGTTTATTCTCCGGTAAATTTTAAAATCAAAAAAAGACTGCCGTGGCTCAATATAAATCTGCTGACCGCGTTTGCGGCCGGAAGCGTGGTGGCTCTTTTTGAGGACATGATAAGCAGAATAGCGGTTCTTGCGGTTTTTCTCCCGATAATAGCCGGGCAGGGGGGAAATGCCGGCACGCAGTCTCTTGCAGTGATAATAAGAGGGCTTGTGATGAGGGAGATAAAGCCGAAAGAGACGCTCAAACCCATATTAACGGAAACCTATGTGGGTCTGGTTAACGGAATAGCAATCGGAATAATCACGGCTCTGACCGCATGGTTCTGGAAGCAGAACGTTTATCTGGGGCTTGTAGTGGGAACGGCAATGGTAGTCAACATGGTATTCGCGGGTCTGGCAGGAGCGTTTATCCCCATAACGATGAAAAGGTTAGGTTTTGACCCCGCTCATTCGTCCGGAATATTTCTTACCACTGTTACGGACATAGTCGGGTTCTTTTCTTTTCTCGGCTTGGCCTGGCTTTTCCAGTCAAAATTGCTGTAGCATATTGTCAAATTAATACTCAAATTAATACCCTTGACATAGTGATGCATATGTGATACACTATTATAGGAGGCTTTTATGAGACTGCCGAGAATAATATGTTCTGTGGAATATCCTGTGTATAACATGCTTTGCGCTTCGGCGAAAATGTCAGGAGT
>JACQWV010000062.1 GCA_016209085.1 Elusimicrobiota bacterium | reverse complement strand
TTTTCATAAAAGGGGTGGCGCGCCGTCCGTTGAATGCTTACGACGCGGGTTTTATCCATTTTATCTGAAAGCACTACTCCGCGAAAAGTCTTTCTTTTGGGTCTTTTCGGATTGTCATTTTTGTCAAGCATTTAATTCTCCTGAATAGTTAAGCTGATATTTTTGTTGTCGCCGCAGCTATTTTTCAACCTCTGCAAGATTTTTTTCTTTAAGCCAGGTTTTAATTCTTGCGATTTTTCTTCTCAGTATCCTCATCTCAACCGGATTTGAAAGCGGAGCTGAAATACGCTTAAACTTAAGCTGAAAAAGTTTGTTATGCGCGTCTTTCATCTGCGCGGCAAGTTCTTCTTTTGACGAGTTTTTTAAAGATTCTTTTTCTTTTCTTTTCATAAAAACTCCGAGTTTTCTGCTTTCTGTTCTTTGCTCTATGCTTTTTAATGCCTTGATATTATTCTTGTCTTTATCGGAAGTTTGTCCCCGGCTTTTTTCATTGCTTTCCTTGATTCCGCATCATCCAGACCTTCCATTTCAAAAAGTATTCTTCCGGGCTTGACGACCGCGACCCAGTGATCCGGCATGCCTTTGCCCTTCCCCATTCTTGTTTCAGCGGGATGCTTTGTTATGGCCTTGTCCGGGAATATTCTTATCCACATTTTTCCTTTTTTGCCCACATGATGCATAATGCAGACACGGCAGGCTTCTATCTGTCGTGCCGTTATCCATTTGGGCTCAAGGGCTTTAAGTCCGTATTCCCCGAACAACAGCTCCGTGCCTCCCTTGGCATATCCTTTAATCCTCGGCGCAGACTGCGTCTTCCTGTATTTGACTCTTTTAGGCATCAACATAATAAACCTCCAATAACTTCAGAGGATATGGGTCAATTAAGTAATTAAGTGATTGAGTAATTTAGTGATTTAGTAACTTAATTTCTTAATAACTTACCACTCAATCTCTTCTCTATCCTCTATTCTCTCGCTTCTATCCTCTGCTGTTATTATCGTCAGAATCCTTTTTGAGGACGGATTCGTCCTCCTTCCTGTCCGGAGGCGTTTTGCCCGCTATGCCCTGTCCGGCAGATTCTGTCTCAAGTTTTTTGAGCTGTTCCATAAGATCTCGCGGAGTTTTTGCAAAAAAAAGTTTCTTGAAAATCCAGACCTTTACCCCTATCTTGCCCATCATTGTCATGGCTTCGGTAAAACCGTAATCAATATCGGCAGATAAGGTCTGGAGAGGAACTCTTCCCTTCCTGAACCATTCCCTTCTGGCTATTTCAATTCCGCCAAGCCGTCCCGCCACCATGACTTTTATGCCTTTGGCGCCGCTTGAAATGGTCTTCTCCATCGATCTTTTAATAGCCCTTTTGTATGAAACCCTCTTTTCAATCTGAATCGCTATGGATTCGGCGACCAACCTGGCGTCAAGCTCGGCGACTTTTATTTCCGCAACGTTTATAAAAACTTTTCTGCCGGTGAGACTCTCCACGTCCTGGCGCAGGTTTTCTATGTCTACTCCCCGCCTTCCTATCACTACGCCGGGTCTTGCCGTATGTATGGTCAGTTTAAGATAAGAACCCGCCCGTTCTATGTCCACCCAGCTGACTGTGGCAAGATGAAATTTTTCTTTTACCATGCGTCTGATTTCAAAATCTTCCTTAATCAGCTCCGGCATTTTATCCGGAGCGAACCATCTTGACTGCCAATCCTGTATGTAACCGAGTCTTATCGCTTTAGGATGTATTTTTTGTCCCACTTTACGCCTCCTTTGCGTCGCTTACCACAACCGTCAAATGACACATGTTCTTTTTATAAGGCATTGCTCTGCCTTGCGGACCCGCATTGTATCTTTTCAGGTGTTTCATGGGTCCCGCATTAGAGTAGGCGGTTTTGATTCTGACGGAATTTAAATCTATTTTTCTACCCAGTTTGACTGAAAGATTGGCGCCTGCGGATCTGACTGCTTTTGCGACCAAGGCTGAAGAACCTTTCACAACGGCTCTTAAAATCTGCTCGGCCTCAAATAAGGTCTTTCCGCGCACCTGGTTTAAAACCTGCCCGACTTTCCTTGCGCTGTTCTTTTGATATTTTAAATAACATTTAGCTTCCATAATAATTCAGTGGTTAGTGATGAGTGGCGAGTGGATAGCAGTGGGTCGCAAGACAACTTGTGGCTAGTATATTAAGGAAACCACCTTCACTAACCACTAGTCACTATCCACTAATCACTTACTTAGCCTCCTTATGTTAAATCAGTGGCTTCCCTGGTATGGGCGGCGCCGTGGCCTTTAAACAGCCTGGTGAAAGAAAACTCGCCAAGTTTGTGCCCCACCATTCTTTCGGTGATATATACGTTTAAAAATTTTTTTCCGTTGTGAACCAGGAAAGTCTGACCCACGAATTCCGGAATTATGGTGCACGATCTGGACCACGTCTTTATGGGTTTTTTTTCTCCGCTCACGCCCATCTTCTGAATTTTTTCAAGCAATCTGATATCGACATACGGCCCTTTTTTGGTAGACCTGCTCATCTGTCACACCTCTCTTACGCTTTTGTCTTTCTTCTGTCCTGGATAATCATCCAGTCCCATATTTTGCTCGGATTTCTTGTTTTAAAGCCTTTTGAAGGCTGGTTCCACGGGGACCGCGGAACGTTATTTCCTTTGGAATGTCCCCTGCCGCCTCCAAGGGGATGGTCAACGGCATTCATCGCTCCTCCCCTTACAGTCGGCTTTATGCCCAGGTGCCTTGATCTGCCCGCCTTGCCCAATGAAATAGCATTATGTTCAATATTGCCGACCTGTCCTATTGTGGCAAGACAATCTTTCAGTATTTTTCTTATTTCGCCCGAAGGCATTTTCACGAAAACATAATTTCCTTCTTTCGCCATAATCTGCGCCTGCACTCCGGCTGAACGAACAAATTGCGCGCCCCTGCCCGGAATCATTTCAATGGCATGCACAAAAGCGCCGTCCGGAATCATATGAAGAGGAAGAGCGTTTCCTGTTTTTATTTCAGCCTGAGGGCCCGACATTAATTCGTCGCCGATCTTTATTCCCAGCGGGGCGGGTATGTACCTCTTTTCCCCGTCTTTGTAATGCAGCAGGGCGATTCTGGCGCTCCTATTCGGGTCATATTCTATGGATACGACTCTGGCGGGAATGCCGGACTTTTCGCGCTTAAAATCCATCATTCTGTAGTTCCGCCTGTGTCCCCCTCCATGGTGGCGCACCACAAGCCTGCCGGTGTTGTTTCTCCCGCCTTTTTTTCTTAAACCCGTTGTCAGGCTTTTTTCAGGGACTGTTCTGGTTATGTCTGAAAAATCGCTGACAGTTATGGTTCTCCTTGACGGAGTGTAAGGCCTAAATGATTTAATTGGCATAAATTCTCCTATTAACAGAGTGATTAAGCAAACAGTGATTAAGTAATTAAGTTTTACTTAAAAAATTTCTAAAAACTTAATCGCCTAATCACTCAATCACTATTCACTGCTGTTTTTATTTAGGCAGATCGGTAAAATCTATCTTCTGGTCTTTTTTAACCGTGACAACCGCCTTCTTCCAGTCCGAGCGCAAACCGGAATATCTGCCGACTCTGTGCATTTTGCCCGGGACGATTGACGTGGTGATTTTTTCCACTTTTACCTTAAATATTTTTTCCACGGCATGTTTTATCTCTATCTTATTGGCATCTTTGCTTACTCTGAAAGAGTATCTATTTTCCTTGTCTTTTAAATTCACGCTTTTTTCGCTCAATATCGGCGTTATGATGATGTCGTAAACCTGTGTCATATTTTATCCCCTTTTAAAAGCAATGTCGTCAGCGCATTAAGCCCTGAAACGCTGAAAACCACTGCGTCTGAATTCAGGAGGTCATAAGCGTTCAGGTTTTTTGCAAGCCCCAGTTTTGCATGTTTTACGTTGCGCGCCGCAAGTTCAAATTTATCGTTTCTTCTGTCATCCGCGAAAAACACTTTTTTGCCGCCCAGTCCCAGGGCGTTGTAAATATCCTTAAGCTGCCTCGTTTTGGCCTCCTGGGCCTGGAAATTCTCAAGCAAAAAGACGCTGCCGTCGGCATATTTTGAGGAAAGCGCCTCAATAAGCGCCTGCCTTCTCTTTTTATGCGGCATGTCAAGCCTGAAAGAGCGCGGTTTGGGACCGAACACAACGCCGCCCTTCCGCCAGATGGGCGACCTGGCGCTTCCATGGCGCGCCCGGCCGGTATGTTTTTGTCTCCAGGGTTTTTTCCCTCCGCCGGAAACTTCACTTCTTGTTTTGGTAGAAGCAGTTCCTCTTCTTTTATTCGCAAGATAATATTTTACAGCTTCGTGAAGAAGATGGATGTCCGGTTTTTGGCTGAAGAGCTCTTCCTGCAGTTTATGGGTTCCTATTTCCTGACCTTTAAAGTTGAATAATTTGATTTCCATATTTTAATCCTTCTTTTTTATTTCTTTATCCTTCACTCTTTACCCTTTACCTCTTTATTTCTTTGCAGCGGCAACTGTTTTTTTAGCAGGAGACTTCTTCGCGGCTTTCGGCAGCGCTGTCGGATGTTTTTTAGCCGGCTTTGAAGTTGCAAGTACGCAAACCATGCTGCCGTTGGCGCCCGGAACGCTGCCGTCAAGGAACATAAGATTATCCTGAGGAGCCAGTTTCAATATCTTTACCTTCTGGACAGTTACCGTCTCCTGGCCCATATGTCCGGCCATTCTTTTTCCCGGAAGAACTCTTCCAAGAGACCGCCTTCCGGCTAAAGACCCGGGGGCTCTTTCTTTGTCTGACGCGCCGTGACCGCCGGGCTGACCGCTGAAATTATGCCTTTTCATGCCTCCGGCAAACCCCTTGCCTTTGGAAATTCCCCGTATATCTACATAATCTCCTTCTGAAAATCTCTCCGCAATCCCTGCTATTTGCCCTTCCCTGGCTTCCTCAATGCCGGGAACCCTGAACTCTTTCAGCCACTTTAACGGAGAAACGTTTAATTTTGCAAACAAGCCTTTTAAAGAATTGTTTAGATTTTTTGTTTTGTTTATTTTCCTGAAACCAAGGCAAACCGCATTATATCCGTTTTTCTCTTTCGTTCTGGTGTAAAGCACCCTGCAGGGTCCCGCTTTTACCACGGAAACCGAATGGAGAAAACCTTCGGAATCAAACATCTGGGTCATTCCGACTTTTTCGCCGATAATGAATTTAAAACCGGCCGGAAGCGTCTCTACGGACGGCGCATTCTGGTTCTCTATTTTTGTTTCTTCAATGTTTGTTTTATTTTCTTCGGTCATATTTCATTCTCCGGAAATTTTTTTTAAAAAAAGAAAAACCGCGCCTCGCATGTCCCATGATTTGCGAGAATCAGTCCGCCTGCGCTAAAGCTTCGGCGGACAAGCCTGCGTTCAATTTTTCAATTGCCCTGCAGAATCGTGAGATACTGGGTATATTTATTATATCAAATTGAAAATAAAAGTCAAAAAGTTTCCCGGTCTTTTTATATAATGATAAGGAGCCTAAATATGACCCATTTTTTAAAAATTGTCTCTGACAGGCGCAGCATTAGAAAATATTCAAATAAACCCGTTGAGATGGAAAAAATTCGCAAATGCCTTGAATCCGCCAGGCTGGCGCCTTCAGCGTGTAACTCACAACCTTATAAATTCATAGTAATAAATGACCCTGAAATCAAGAACAGAGTTTCAAAAGCGGCATTTTCAGGCGCCTATAGCATATGCGGGTTCGCTCAATCAGCGCCGGTTTTAATTGCTGTTGTCTCACAGAAGCAGAAAATGACGGCATGGCTTGGGAATCAAATCCAGAATATAAATTTCCGCTATATTGACATGGGAATTGCAATTGAACATTTTGTGCTTCAAGCAACGGAATTAGGTCTCGGGACATGCTGGATCGGATGGTTTAATCAGAAAGAAGTTGCAAATATCCTCGGGATTCCGGACAACTGCAGAGTTGAAATCATGTTAAGTCTTGGATACCCGCAGGAAAATCCCCCGGTAAGAACAAAAAAAACTTTTGAACAAATCGCTTCATTCAATCATTATTAATCCGCATATCTGTCCGGTTAAAACATAACCACCGTCGATAAATTTATATAAAATTGCTTTATGTCTAATTCCATTGAAATCCCCCCTCACCTTAATCCTCTCCCTCAAGGGGAGAGGGAGGAGTGAGAGTGAACAATCTTTAAATTTTTACCGGACAGCTGTGACAATGATTATTAAGTTATTGAAAACCGTCCTCGATGTCCTTTATATATAAGAATGATAAAGAAAGAAAAAAACAAATACCCAAGATAATGACGCCAATAATCGGGGCGTCCTGTAAAAACTGCTCGCCCCGTTGTATACAAAAAAGTTTTGATTATCTGTATTAAAGGATTGTAAGCGAAAGATACCCCTCCCCAGAAACATGCGGAAATTAAGCGTCTCCATATTTTTTTTTGTTGTTCATTAAACGAATCAAAAAACACTACGCATGCAGTAAACAATGGTGGCCAAACAAAGGCAATACTCGGAACAATTCCCTCACATGTCTCACGGAAGGTTTGCGGATAACATAAGACAAACGGGGGTAATAGAAATGCCAAACCGCAACCGAAAAAAAAAGCAAGAATCACTGACCATATAAAACTTTTAAACCAATATAAGGAACGTTTTGACACGGTAAAATCCTTATAAATGGTTTATTAAATACTGAATATCTTGTTTTAAAAATTCAGCAGCATCTTTGTTTATATGTTTATCAGTCTGGGCATCAATTTCATTAATTAACGCTTCTAAAATATTTTGTGCAGGTTTAATATTTCCTTTGTTTTTAGCTTCTTCTGCATTGTTTAGTTTTTGTGTCAAACTGTTGGCTATCCCCTCATTCGTGATTAGCCCAAAGGTCAAAGAAAGTTCAATGTCCTTGCGCGTGGATTCAAAAGTTGCAGTTCGTATTGGTATAACGGGTTGTTCAAGTAACCCTGTATAATTTAACTCAAAAGTATTTATTATACCAGCGGCAGTAACGCCCTTAAACATTGTTTCTTTGACTGTTCCATTTTCAGTAATTCCATCAATTCCCAAAGTATATGTACCTGTAGCAATGCCAATTACATCTAATTTATATGTTCCAATCGCCGGATTAGGAATGCCAAGTTGTTTCGTTGGATTGGGGTCTGTTTCTCCTGTTTCGGGATTGTCTATTGCATCCATGAAATAACCGGAATTTAGGATATTTCGTATAACTAATTTAGTGGCTGGTTCAAAACCTGTTTTATTCCCGGAAGGATCAGTCATAAGTAATTCTGCAGGTGAAGAAAGCCAGCTTAAAAGACTGCGAGTGCAAGGAGCAGGGTAGGTTGGTGATGCAACAAAACTTCTAATTCCAAGAATTTCTTTATCAAAAGGTATTTTCCTTTCAGCCCCAAAATATGGATCCTGAGCAATCCATCCATCCTCACATTTTGCTGTAATTACAGTATAATGATGTTCAGCTATTACCCCCTTCATTTCTGCTATAACCGGATTATTGCCTTTAAGTTTTGTCTCAATTAAATTTCTTATTCCTTGTTCTGTTAAGTCTCTACCTTTATCCCCGGAACTTGCATAATCAAAAAACATTGATTTGCTTAAGCAAGCCACTACATCCCATTTTATCTTGCCTCCAGACGGATGAAACAGACTTGAAGTGTATCCCTTGCTGGCAATTAAGTCGGAGTTGAGTTTCCCAGGATCAGTTTGAAAATCATGCGGTTTAGTGTAATAATTTGAAACCATTGTGGCAGCCGTAAGTGCGCATCCTTGGTTTTTTATTTTGTTCCAAGGCCAAATGTCCCACGCTTCATCATATATAATATCTCCCCATCGACTGTCTAACTGTGAATAATGCGGCACATCCAGTCTGCCGCAAGCCTTGAATTCAACAGAAGGAGGTATTGTAACCGGCGAGTTCGCTGTTATGGTGTAATCGCCCTGTTTATTGCCAAGCGTTGCTGTTGTCTGTCCAAAACCATTGATATCTGTAGAGGTTTTGGCAGGATTTACTACTTGCCCCGTTGAACCTGAAGGCGCTTGTATCTGAAAATTTATTTCAATATCTGAAACAGGTGTGTTTGTAATCTGGTCACTGGTTCTTACAATTAGCGGATTGGTTAAAGGTTTATTTACTACTCCTATTTGCTTATCGCCGCTCCATTTATTTAAAGTTATAATTTTTTTCGGTTTTAATTCCCTTATCCTTGCAACTTTTGAAATTCTGAATTCATCAATAAAAGTGTCATTGTTTATGCCCCAATATCCAAGATAAACATAACTTGGTGACGCAGGCCATATTTTTCGTGGTGTTGAAGCATCCAATTTCCCGTTTATATAAATTTTTGAACCGCTGTTATCCCACATTATTCCGACATGAGTCCATGCATTAAGCGGAATTTGCGTATTCCCGGCTAAACCAAAATCCCCTCCCCAATTCCATACAGCATACCTAATTTTACCATCGGCTAATAAACTAAAGTGCAACACATAACCCCATCTCGGCGGGATATTTGTTAAAAGCCATTGCAAGCTCAAAAGACCAATATTATAGGATGTCGGATAAATAAAAAACTCTATGCTTCCTGCAGCTTCTAATTGAGGTAATCCGGAAGGTATATATCTTATCCAGCTCCCTTGCGAAAGATATATTGCTTTATTTAAATTCGGTATTGAATCAACATAATTTATGCCGCCAAAAACTTCACCGGAAGTTGAACCGTTAAATTTCTCAAGTAAAATCGTATCAGCATCCCATTCCAATTCTGTCTGCGGTATAGGTATATCAGGCGAAATTGATAATGGAGCGCGCATATCAAAATTAGCTATGGTTCCTGAAGATTTTGATTCTATCCTTAGCTGCGGCATAGATTCATACTTTTTAAAAATTTCTTCCAAAGCTGCCGGCGTGGAAGTATCAGGAACCAGTTCCCATTGAGCGCATAAAATATTAGTGAAAGACACAATAATAAAAAATAATATTCCTGTTTTTTTTGACATAAGTCTCCTTTATCTTACTTCCCTTTATCCGGGCGACTGCCGGCAGTCCACCAGAACGCCCTACTGGGCAGGCAGGTAGTGAAATTCACCCTCCTCTTTCCCTGTTCCCCGTATCCTGTTTACTGTATTCTGTCTATTGCCGTTACTACCACCTGTAATGAGCGAAAGCCCGGTTGGATTCCGCCATTCTGTGGGTGTCTTCTTTCTTTTTAAACGCTATCCCCTCTTTCTTGTATGCAAGAAGCAATTCCTCGGCAAGCCTGCTTCTCATGGGAGCGCCTTTTCTTTCTCTGGCCGCGTTTATAATCCAGCGCATTGCAAGCGAAGTGCCCCTTAAAGAAGTGACTTCAATCGGAACCTGATAATTGGCTCCTCCCACTCTTCTCGGTTTGACTTCCACGAGCGGGGTTACGTTTTCCATCGCCTTTGAAATAACGGCCAGAGGGTCTTCTTTGATTTTCTCTTTAATCAAATCCATGGCGCCGTATATTATTTTTTCGGCAACGCTCTTCTGTCCCCTGAAATTTAATTTGTTTATAAATCTTGCAACCAGCGCGGAATTATATTTCAAATCCGGCGGCGGCGCTCCTCTTTTTTCTCTTGGTCTCAATCCTTTTCTCGGCATAAATTCTCCTGTGTATGCAGGATTAAAAATTCAGAATTAAGCATTAAGAATTAAGGATTAAGTTACTTAATTCTTACCACTTACTACTTAATCCTTATTACTTATTTTGCTGGAGCCGTCTGTTTCGGCATCTTGGCGCCGTAAAGGGACCTGCCCTGTTTTCTGCCCTCCACTCCCTGAGTATCCAGGGCCCCGCGAATGATGTGATATCTCACTCCCGGCAGATCTTTGACTCTGCCGCCCCTCACAAGAACTATAGAGTGTTCCTGAAGATTGTGTCCTACTCCGGGTATATAAGCCGTCACCTCTGTCTTTGAAGTAAGCTTTACCCTTGCCACTTTTCTCAGAGCGGAGTTGGGTTTCTTCGGGGTTGTCGTATAAACTCTGGTGCATACGCCTCTCCGCTGGGGACAAGACATCAAAGCCGGCGCTTTGTTCATGCTTCTGGACTTTTCTCTGCTGTGTCTTATTAATTGATTAATGGTAGCCATATTATTCTTTTTAGCAGAGCAAGCTCTGCAACCATATTCCCTGTTTCCTATTGTTGTTTCTTTGCTGTTTTTGCAGTTACTGGTTACTTGGTTACTGATGACTGTTTACTGTTTTTTAATTCCTCTCTGGCCACAAGACCGCTGCCAGCGGGTATCAGATGTCCTATGATAACATTTTCTTTAAGACCTTTCAAATAATCCACCTTACTCGTGGTGGCTGCGTCGGTCAGAACTCTTGTCGTTTCCTGGAAGCTGGCGGCGGATATAAACGATTCCGACGCTAACGAAGCTTTGCTTATGCCAAGTAAAACAGGCTCTGCCTGAGCGGGAGAATGCCCGGTCTTGACGGCTTTTTCGTTTTCAATCTTGAAGGTTTTTTTGTGAACTATTTCGCCTTTAAGAAAAGAAGTCCCTCCCGGATCCGTAATCTTCACGTTTGAGAGCATCTGTCTGACGATTATTTCTATGTACTTGTCGTTTATCACGACGCCCTGGAGGCGATATACTTCCTGTATGGCGTCCACGATATAATTCTGCACTTCTTTTACGCCTTTGACGCTCAGCAAATCGTGCATATCTATCGCGCCGTCGGTCAACGGCTCCCCGACGTCGACCTTGTCTCCCTCATACACCACAAGATGCTTCCCGTACGGAATGGTATAAGTGTCCACCTGACCGGTTTCTTCGTTTCTGACCGATATCTCCACCAGCCCCTTGGGCGATGTGCCCAGTCTTACAACCCCCTCTATTTTGGAAATCACCGCCGCATTTTTCGGCCGTCTGACTTCAAAAAGCTCGGCTACGCGGGGCAATCCTCCTGTTATGTCTTTTGTTTTGGCGACTTCCTTGTGAATCTTGGCTATCACGTCTCCGACTGCCGCCTTATCGTTCTGTTCAACCATTATTATCGTATCGGTCGGCAGGGGATAGGAGCACGCAGTCCGTCCGCCGTCTTCTATAAGTATTCTCGGATTTCTTTTCGTCCCGCGGTGTTCAATAATTTTTCTCTCTATTATTCCCGTAACTTTGTTCCTTTCTTCGTGAAGGGTCACGCCTTCTTTCACGTCCAGAAACCTGATTAAACCCGTATGTTCGGTGATAATCGGAATCGTGTGGGGCGCCCAGTCCGCTATCACTTCCCCGGCCTTTACGTGGGATTTGTCCTCAACTTTTATTTTAGCGCCGTAATTTATTTTAATCTCGTCCGTTGTCTTATCCGCATACTCCATGTTGATGAACGCGCCCCTTGAAATGCATATTGTCTGGTCAAGTTTGTTTTTGACTATTTTCAGATCCTTGAACCTGACTTTCCCGTTGGCTTTCGCCACCGCCTGCGATTTTTCAACGACTCTTGAAGCAGTGCCTCCTATGTGAAAGGTTCTAAGCGTCAGCTGCGTTCCGGGTTCGCCGATGGACTGGGCAGCTATTATGCCGACGGCCTCGCCGTTCTCCACCATGCGACCCACGGCAAGATTCATTCCGTAGCATTTGGCGCAAATTCCCGTGTCCGATTCGCATGTAAGCACGGAACGGAGATAGACCGAGTCCACTTTGTATTTCTGGATATCCCTTGCAATCTCGGGAGTGACCATTTCTCCCCTTTTGACCAGAGTTTTTGTCTTTCCGTTTTCATCCGCGACTTTCACGTCTTCCAGCACGATTCTGCCTATTACTCTTTCTTCAAGCGGTTCTATGACTTCGTCCGCCGTCGCGAGCGCTCTCACTTCCACGCCGTTTATGGTGCCGCAGTCATTCTCGCAAATCACGACATTGTGCGCCACATCGACCAGACGCCTGGTGAGATAGCCCGCGTCCGCCGTTTTTAAAGCCGTATCCGACAACCCTTTTCTTCCGCCGTGAGTTGAAATGAAGTACTCAAGAACCGTCAAACCCTCCCTGAAGTTGGAGAGGATGGGCGATTCTATGATTTCTCCAATGCCGCCAGTAAGTTTTCTCTGGGGCCTTGCCATCAGTCCTCTCATGCCGGCCAGCTGTCTTACCTGCTGGCGGGAGCCCCTGGCTCCCGAATCAGCCATCATAAAAATAGCGTTAAATCTCGGCTCATTGGAACTATACGGCTTCGTTTCATGCTTTTGCATGTCTTCAAACATCATGTCCGCCACTTTGTCGCTGACATGCGTCCAGATGTCTATGATTTTGTTGTAGCGTTCGTTTTCGGTAACTATTCCCTGCGCAGCCTGTTTTTCTATGTCTCTCACCTGCTCGCGCGCTTTCTTTATTATGCTCTCTTTGGCCGGCGGGACCAGCATGTCGTGCATGCTTATGCTCAGGCCTGAAATGGTCACATAATGAAAACCCAGATTCATCAGTTTGTCCAGCAGCTGAACCGTTTCGTAATGGCCCACCTCCGGGTTTTTATAGCATTCGTTTATTAAATTGGCGAGGTCTCTTTTCCCGACGGCTTTATTCATAAAAGGAATGTTTTCGGGCAGATTCCCGTTGAATATTATTCTGCCGACAGTAGTATAGTCCTTCCACTGCTGCTTCGGGTCTTTTTCCCGGGTATCATCGGACGGGGGGCATATTTTATTTATGCCCCTCACTTTTATTCTGGCATGCAAACCGATCTTGCCGCAGTGGTAAGCGAACACCGCCTCTTCCTTGTCGGAAAACGTTTTGCCTTCTCCCTTTTCTCCTGATTTGATTTTGGTGAGGTAATTTATTCCGAGAACCATGTCGTGCGAAGGCGCGGCTATCGGCCTTCCGCTGGCAGGAGAAAGTATGTTATTTGTCGCCATCATGAGCATTCTGGCTTCCATCTGAGCTTCCTGGGAAATAGGAATATGCACGGCCATCTGGTCTCCGTCAAAATCGGCGTTAAAAGCCGCGCACGTGAGAGGATGCAGCTGTATTGAAAGACCCTCTATCAGAATGGGGTCAAACGCCTGGAGTCCGAGTCTGTGCAGAGTAGGGGCGCGGTTTAACAGCACCGGATGTTTCTTGGTTACCTTTTCAAGGATATCCCATATTTCATTGTCGGCGCGCTCTAATTTCCTTTTTGCCACCTTCAGCGTTATGCTGTCCTTCTTTATGAGCTCGGCCAGAACAAAAGGCTTAAAAAGTTCAAGCGCCATTTCCTTGGGAAGTCCGCACTGGTTTAACTTCAGATTGGGTCCGACAACGATAACCGAGCGGCCCGAATAATCCACTCTTTTGCCCAATAGATTCTGGCGGAACCTGCCCTGTTTTCCCTTGAGAATGTCGGATATGGACTTGAGCGGCCTGTTTGCCGCGCCGAGGACCACCTTGCCTCTGGCTCCGTTTTCAATGAGAGCGTCCACCGCTTCCTGAAGAAGCCTCTTTTCATTGTAAATCATGACCTGCGGCGCCCTAAGCGCTTCAATGTGCTTCAACCGGTTGTTTCTGTTTATTATCCTTCTGTACAAATCGTTTAAATCCGATGTCGCGAATCTTCCTCCCTCAAGCGGAACCAGCGGCCTTAAATCCGGAGGAATGACCGGAAGGACCGCAAGTATCATCCATTCGGGCCTGTTGCCGCTTTCATAAAATCCTTCCAGCATTTTCAAGCGTTTTATCAATTTTGACCTGTCCGTATCGGCTTTCAGACCCGCTATCTGGCGCTGAATATCGTCTATTTCCTTTTTAAGATCCAGTCCCTCAAGAAGTTCTTTTACGGCTACCGCTCCTATTCCCATTTTTATCTTTGGATGTTTTTTTCTTACCTCATTAAGCTGATCCTCGCTTAAAACGTCCCTGCGGACGTAATCAATCCTTCCGGTAACCGGGTCTTTCACGTCTTCCATCACGATGTATGCGGCATAATAGACCACCTTTTCCACGTCGGAAGGCTTCATGTCCAGAACTATTCCTATGCGGGAGGGATTTTTTCTCAGGAACCATATGTGCGCAACCGGAGCGGCCAGTTCAATGTGTCCCATTCTTTCCCGCCGCACTTTGTTCTCGGTTACTTCCACGCCGCACCTGTCGCAGGTTATGCCTTTGAATTTAATCCACCTGTATTTCCCGCACGCGCATTCAAAATCTTTGGTCGGGCCGAATATTCTTTCGCACAAAAGCCCGTCCCTTTCCGGCTTTAATGTCCTGTAGTTTATGGTCTCCGGCTTCTTTACTTCCCCGTACGACCACGTTTTTATTTTCTGAGGGCTTGCCACTCCGATTTTGATTCCGTTAAAGTCGGAGTAATTTATGTCTTTTCTCTTTCTGGACTTCCCCGTGCCGAATATGTTCCTAATTTCCGAAGTGGTTATTTGCATGTATAACCTCTCATAATAAGCAGTGATTGAGTGATTAAGTGATTTAGTGATTGAGTGATTAAGTGATTTAGTGATTGAGAGATTAGGCGATTAAGTTTTCGAAATTTTTTAAGTAAAACTTAATTACTTAATAACTGTTTGCTTAATCACTTTTTCTATTTTTTTGAAGAAACTTTTTTCTTTGAAGTCTCCTTCTCTGTTTCTGTTTTCTTGTCCCGGCTGTCTCCGTCTGTTTTTATAAGCTCCACGTCCAGGGCAAGAGCCTGAAGTTCTTTGACAAGGACCTTAAAGGATTCCGGCACGCCCGGCGGCGGCGGAAAATCTCCCTTTATTATAGCTTCGTACATCTTGGTCCTGCCCGCGAAATCGTCCGATTTGACGGTCAGCATCTCCTGCAGGGCGTACGCAGCGCCGTATCCTTCCAGCGCCCATACTTCCATCTCTCCGAATCTCTGCCCGCCGAAAAGAGCTTTCCCTCCCAGGGGTTGCCTGGTAATCAGGCTGTAAGGTCCTGTTGAGCGCGCATGCACCTTATCCTCAACCAGATGAATAAGTTTTAAAATATACAGGTAGCCGATTGTCACTTTTTCGTGGAAAGGCTCCCCTGTTCTCCCGTCATACAAAGTGATTCTGCAGTACTCATCCGGCACAAATCTTTCAGGCACTCCCTTTTCAATAAGTTTTTTTCTGGCCAGCTTCACCTGTTCCACGACTTCGTGTTCCTTGGCGCCGTCAAAAACAGGGCATATCATCTGCGTATTGAGATGATGCGCCGCCCATCCCAGCATTGTCTCTAAAATCTGGCCTATGTTCATTCTGGAAGGAACGCCCAGCGGAGAGAGCACCATGTCCACGGGAGTGCCGTCGGGCAGGAACGGCATGTCTTCTTTCGGAAGTATTCTTGCAACAACGCCTTTGTTGCCGTGTCTTCCCGAGAGTTTGTCGCCGACCTGGAGCCGCCTTTTGAGAGCCACGTATATCTTAACCACCTTGTTAACGGTTACCGAAAGCTCTCCTGTCTGCCTGAGAAGCTCTTTCTCCCTGGTGAATTTGTCCTTTATCTTTTTCTCCATCAGTTTGTAAAACTCTTCAATGTCGGAGCCTTTTTTCGGCGCTTTCATGGATTCCGTCCGGAAAGCCTTGAGCGCGTCCAGATGTTTTTTCATCTCGTCGTTGATTTCTTCAAGTCTTCTTTTTTCCTCAGGCTTGGAAAGTTTCTCCCTTCTGACAAAAATCCTGTTGCCTATCACCTTGCCGTAGACCCCGGGGGGGACCCTCAGCGACGTATCCGTGACGTCTTCCGCTTTTTTTCCGAAAATCACCTTAAGGAGCCTCTCTTCCGGGGAAAGCTGTTGTTCGCCCTTGGGAGATACCTTGCAGACCAGTATGTCTCCGGGCCTTACCATGGAAGCCGGTATGACTACTCCGTCCTGGTCTATATGCTCAAGCGCATCGCCGCTGAGACTCGGAATGTCCCTTGTTATTTCTTCCGGTCCGAGTTTGGTATCCCTGGCTTCAACTTCAAATTCTTCTATAAAGATGGAAGTAAAAACGTCGTCTTCCACAAGCCTTTCCGAGACAAGAATGGCGTCTTCATAATTAAACCCTTCCCAACTCATAAAAGCAATCAGAACGTTTTTTCCCAATGCCAGCTGCCCCTGGCTTGTGCAGGGACCGTCCGCGATGACTTCGCCTTTCTTAACATGGGCGCCGCTTTCCACAATCGGCGACTGGTTGACGCAGGTATCCTGGTTGGATCTTTTGTATTTGATGAGATGATAAATGTCGGGTTCCTTTGAATCATCCGGTCTTATGGCGATCATGTCGGCTGACGAATAAATGATTTTTCCGGAGGTCTTGGCTGTGATGCATGCCTGGGAATCTTTTGCCACGGAAGGCTCCATGCCGGTGGCCACCAGAGGCGGCTCCGTGACAAGAAGCGGCACGGCCTGGCGCTGCATGTTGGATCCCATCAGCGCGCGGTTTGCGTCGTCGTGCTCAAGAAACGGAATCAGCGCGGCGGAGACGGAAACCACCTGCATCGGGGAAACATCCATGTACCTGACTTTGTCGGCATCCATGAAGATGTAATCGTCTTTCAGCCTTCCGTAGACCTGGTCCGAGACTATTCTGTTGTTTTCAATCGGCGTGTTGGCCTGGGCCACGAATATGTCGTCTTCAGCGGCGGCCGTAAGATATTCCATCTCGTCCGCAAATTTCTTTTTTTCCACTTTTCTGTAAGGCGTTTCTATAAGACCGTATTTGTTGACCTTCGCGTAAGCCGCAAGCGAGACTATCAGGCCGATATTCGGGCCCTCGGGAGTTTCAACCGGGCATACCCGGCCGTAGTGGGTATAATGCACGTCTCTGACTTCAAAACCGGCTCTCTTACGGTTCAACCCGCCGGGACCGAGAGCTGAAAGCCTTCTTTTGTGAGTAAGCTCGGCCAGAGGATTTATCTGGTCCATGAACTGAGACAGCTGGGAAGTCCCGAAGAACTTCCTCATTATGGCGACTACCGGGGCAGCATTGATAAGAGTTCTGGGAGTTATGGCCTTATCGTCTTTAACCATTTTGTCCCTAATGTTCCTTGCTATCTGCACCAGAGCGACTCTTATCTGGTTTTCCAGAAGCTCTCCTATGCTTCTTACGCGCCGGTTTCCCAGATGATCAATGTCGTCCACCGCGTATTCTATTTTTTCCCCGTCCACCTCATGTGAGCTCAAGCCTGTGTTTAAAGCCACCAGATATTTAATAGTTACGATTATGTCTTCAAGACAGAGATTCCTTTTGTTTTCCTTGGGAACTGCGAATCTTTTGTCTGTTTCGGCAAGGTCTTTATAAAGACCCTTCAGTTTTCTGGATGCCTTGTATCTTCCGACTATGCTGAAATCATAGCGCCTGAGGCTTTTGAAAAATATGTTGTCCAGATATTCCTCGGCCTGTTCTTTAACGATAAAGTCCTGCCCCCTCATTTTTTTATAAATTTCAAATCTTGCCTCGGACGGCGACTTGACGTGCCCTTTGGTTTCAAAATCCATGATAACGCCGGGGTTGTCTTCCTTCGGCTTTCCCGCAATCATCCTAATTTTGGGGAGTTTCTTTTCAAGCATGGTCCTGAAAGTTTTGTCGTCAATCGGCGCGGCGGCTTTTTCTTCAAGATTCCAGATGACTTCGCCCGTGGATTTATCAACTACGTCCTCTATCGCATAATGCCCTATTATTTTCTGGGCATTCTCGGATTTTATCTCTACTTCCTCGGATTCGTAGAAAGTCTGAAGTATTTCGGCGTTGGTTTCAAGGCCGCAGGCTTTAAGAAGCGTGGTAGCCAGCACCTTTTTCTTTCTGTCAAGCCTGGCCCAGAGCACGTTGTCTATGTCAAATTCAAATTCCACCCACGCTCCGCGGTAAGGTATGATTCTGGCGAAATAGAGCGGCTTTCCGAGAATTGATTGTTTTTTCTCGTCGTCTTCCTCAAATATTATGCCCGGGGACCTGTGAAGCTGGCTGACCACTATTCTCTCCGCCCCGTTGAATATGAAAGAACCCGTTTCAGTCATTAAAGGAAGTTCGCAGAGAGTCACATCCTGCTCCATAATCTGCTTCAATTTCCCGCTCTCCTGTTTTGCGCTCAAAGAGAGATATGCCCTGAGCGGAGCCGAATAGGTGCCGCCTCTTACAAGAGCCTCTTCGGGGCTCTGGTATTTGGGTTTGCCGAGCTCGTATTTTATGAAATCCATGGTCATCGCGCCGTCGCCCGATTCTATGGGAAAAACGTCCAGGAATGATGCCTGCAGTCCCTGTATTTTTCTGTCCTGGGGTTTTACGTCAAGCTGGAGAAACCATTCAAAAGACTGTTTCTGCATTTCCAGAAGATCCGGCACTTTAAGAATCTGCTGAATTTTTGAAAAGTTCAGTTGTTTCATAAACAGACTCCTTTTTAATTTTGACTTATTTTTCTGAAACAGGTTCGGAGACAATTACTTTGCGATCATCTTTATCAAAACTGACTGAATAAGGAACAGTTATTTTTTGGCCGTTTTTCTCAATAATAACTGTGCGCTTTTTGGGACGTTTGTGGTCAAAATAACGTGTCATAATCACTTTATTATCACTAGTGATAATAAAATCCCCCACTGTTCCAAGTGATACTTTTTCTGATGTATTCATTAAAGCAAAATATCCCACATTTTTTTGTAGTTCCTTAGGGCCTATTTCTGAATCATTAAATTCTTTTATTTTCTGACCATATTTTATCTGTCTCGTTTTTGGCCAGTTACCACCCTCTAATGTTCCAACTGACCAAATCTCCAGTGCAGGGTCAGGGGTAGTGGTGCTACTTTTAAATACCACTACCCCTCCGACATCATATTCGTCTGTTAAAATGAAATATAATTCATTATCTACCATGACCGCATCAAAATGCCCCGCTCGGTCAATGAAAGGAATAAGCGAAATAAAAAGCAATAAGCCCAAAATCACCGATAGTGTTATTCCTGAATACTTTAATATTTTTTTCATGGTAGTTAACCTGTTATTTTAACAATCCCGCGTTCTTTAACATCGTTTCTATAAGCGCTTTCTCATCAGGTGTCAGTTTTCTAGCTCCGCCCTGTCCTTCTGGTGGAACTACATAACCAGAAGAATACGCCTGTATAATACTGGCTTGTTCCTCAAAGTTGTAGTCATTAAAAGATTTAGCCGCGATCAGGGGAGGGGTATATGTGCCGTTTCGCCCAGTTAGTTTCTTCCATTGAAATTCCAGCCAATTATGCGTTTCGCGTTGGTAAATATGAGTCATCTCATGCAAGAGCGTGGCGCGATCAAATCCCGAGTTGGGATCATAGCCGGGAAAATAGATTGTATAGCCTGAAGTAACAGCCGAGCCCCCCGGAAGATCTAAAGTTAGTATCGTTCCCCACAAGCCTCTATCTTTTCCTGTTACAATCCTGACTTTTGAATAATTGATTTTATCTCCAAAAATTTTTTCTGCCTCTGCAATTTCATACTCGGTTAGAGGACGGCCTTTTCCGATAAATGAGGATTTAATATCTTCCCAAAGTTTCTGGGTTCCACTTTTTATCTTGTCAATAAAGCCCGGCTCACACATCAATCCATATTTTGTGCAACACTCGTTCAAACAATAGGTTATCTTGTGATCCTTACAACATTGACAGCGTTGTTGCGCATCACTATAACTATAACAGAACGCGTCGCACTTATTATATTTTGCGCAACATATCTTAAAGCACTCGCCTGAGTTGGCTGCCCAAAATGGTTCTGCATTACAATCACACAGAAATGGTGCTTGAGAAGGATTAGACGAAGATGCTGTTTTTAATTCAGAAACTGGATTTGTTGATGTTTTAAGTGATGGGTCATAAGATTTTAAATCAGTAATTTCGCCAGTTTTACCAGCTAAAGCAGGTAAGGTTTTGGAAAGATTTGATAGGTTTTCTTCTTTAAGATTGGGGTCTGTGCCGTCAAAAAAAGATGAGCCTGTCCTTTGCCGTATACTTAATTTATCATTTTCATTAAGCCCCTCTGTAACTTTCGTTAAATCCGGAGCCTCGCCTTTTCTGCATGCGCCATTAACATAATTTAAACTATCGTTGAGAACCTTTAATTTTGTTTTATTTTTTGTTTTGCCTATTTCATTGTTAAGAATGTCGGTGATGGAGGAACATATTTTGTCTGTTGCGGATTGTTTATTATCAGAATTATTTTGGGAAGATTTTTTGGATTCAGATAAACTATAATGAATTGAAAATAAAAATATAATGACAACAAGAAAGCACAGTTTTTTCATAAAAATACAAAGTTTATCTAATCACTTTCCCCATAGGAGAGATGTCCCAAAAACCTTATTTCTGACAAACTCGGGATTAAGACAAACGGCAAATCCCCCCCGATAAATCGGGGCGGGACATGTTTACACATTGTGGATTTTAAAATTTGAGCTATTTTTGAAATAAGGCACAATCAGCCTGAAGCAATGCTCCTAATGGGGACTGCCGTTATTGCTACAGTGGTTAGCGGCGAGTGGTTAGTGATTTGTTGTTGACTATTCACTGTTCACTAATCACTATTCACTGCTGTTATTTAAGTTCTATTTCAGCGCCGGCTTCTGCAAGTTTTTTCTTTAATTCTTCAGCCTGGGTTTTCGGCAAAGCTTCTTTCACCGGTTTCGGAGCGCCCTCAACCAGATCTTTTGATTCTTTTAAACCAAGTCCTGTTATTTCCTTTATGACTTTAATGACTGCGATTTTTTTGGTTGTGTCCGGAACGCCTTTGAGAATTACGGTGTATTCATCCTTCTCTTCCGTTGCCGTTGCCGCGCCTCCTGCAGCCGGTGCCGCCGCCATGGCAACGCCGACCGGAGCCGCTTTTACTCCGAACTTGTCTTCAATTGCCTTGACAAGGTCTGCCAATTCCATGACCGTAAGATTGGAAATGGCGTCAACTATGCGGTCTTTTTCAAGTTTTTCTGCCATACTTTTTCTCCTTTACCCTGTGAAATCCCGCTTTGCGTGTGTCCGCCTAAGGCGGACAATTTCACCGGGTGAACTTTAGCAGCCTCCCCCGACGTTAGAACGGGAGGGTTTATCCGCCTGAGGCGGACTGCCAGGATTTACCCTGTGGAATAATCCCGCTTTCAGCGGGATTGCCGCAGAGCGGCATTCCACAGGGTTAATAACAAAATCAAAAATTAAAATGCAAAAATCAAAATTTAATTTATTTCTTTGGATTTTTTTTCTTTAAGCGCTTCAAGAACGTATGCAAGGTCCCTCATTGGCGCTTCAAGAACAAACCGTATTTGCGAAAGATTGGAATATAAAATGCCTGCAAGCTGGGTGAGAACTTCCTGTTTGGAACCTATCTTTGAAAACTTCAGACAGTCATCCGCAGAAATCCATTTATTGGAAGCAAAACCGCCTTTTATTTTAAGCGCCGGATATTTTTTTGCAAAATCCGCGACTATTTTGGCTACCTTTGTTATTTCTTCGGAATTATCAAGCGTCACAACGGCTGTCGGCCCTTTCGCCGCGCCGGAAGATTGCGGGGAAAGACCGGCGTTTTCTATGGCATGCGATATGATTGTGTTTCTGATAACCCTGAATTTTGCCCTGGAATTGCGCAAGTTTTCCCTGAGGGACGTCATATCCTGAAATTTCAAACCCTGGAAAGCCGCGAAAAATATGTCTTTTGACTTGAATTCCTCGCTGAGCTTTTTTGAAATTTCTATTTTGTCCTTTTTGGTAATTTTCATACTAAATCACTTACTGACTTAATCACTATTTTTTCTGCAATTTACAGGACCGGCAGCGACCTACTCTCCCAACACCGGGATGGGTGTTAGTACCATCGGCCCTGGAGTCCTTCACTTCTGTGTTCGGAATGGGAACAGGTGTTGCCTCTCCGGAATAACCACCGGTCCTGTAAATCACAGAAAAGGGATTGCAAGTTTGTATCTTAAAGCCAATCGTCCCTTATGGGATCAAAAAATAAGGCCAAGCCTCACGGCCGATTAGTACCGGTTAGCTCAAATCCTTACGGATCTTACACACCCGGCCTATCAACCCGGTAGTCTTCCGGGGGCCTTCAGCTCCGACGTTACGTCGGAGAGGGAAACCTTATCTTGGGGCGGGTTTCGCGCTTAGATGCTTTCAGCGCTTATCCCTACCGAACACCGCTACCCAGCTTATGCCCTTGGCAGGACAACTGGCACACGGGAGGTTCGTCCAACCAGGTCCTCTCGTACTGTGGTCAGCTCCCCTCAAGTTTCCTGCGCGCATAGCAGATAGAGACCGTACTGTCTCACGCACATTATCCACCATTACTGGTGGTGTAGACTATACCTTCACCCTTTTTCAAGGGGCTGACGTGTTGTGACGGTTATATATTTATTTAATTTTTGTGTTGCAACCGTCACCTTGGCTTTTCAGCCTCAGTCGTTACAGGGGTCGCATATCCCTTGCTCTCCATAATCCTGCGGACACTTTCCGCATTATGCTTTTTTTTCTTGGAGTAGTTTAGGGCTGCGAATCCATCTACATGTTTTGCCATGTTTATGAATTCTACCGGCCCAAGTCTTTTCCGCTTTTCAAGTCCACTCAGCATCTTAAACGCCTGCTCCGTCTGCTGTTTTTTCAACACCACATACGGAGAAACCATTTCCAATACTCTGCGGACTTCTTCATAACCAACGATGGCGTAATCGCTTACTCCATCGCCACGGTTGCGGATATAGCCAAGACCGATATTTTCTTTGAGCCATTCCAGGATTCTCCGATTAGATGTGCGTTGATAAAAACACACGGAAGCTCTAATTTCATATCCATAGACATTTTGCGGTCTTGGAATTAACTGAAAATAGATACTTCCATCTCCATCCAGAAACCCTGCTATATAAGCTCGCAGAACTTCTTTCATACGACCTTCCCTCGGTATTGCCCCGACGTAACGTCGGGGTTCCACCGATATGAGTCAGCGGACATTCCCGCATTACTGCGGGAAGACGCCATTTTGACGTACTGAACCCAGCTCACGTACCGCTTTAATGGGCGAACAGCCCAACCCTTCCCACCTGCTTCAGCGGGAGGATGCGATGAGCCGACATCGAGGTGCCAAACCGGGTCGTCGATATGGACTCTTGGACCCGATCAGCCTGTTATCCCCGGAGTAGCTTTTATCCGTTGAGCGATGGCCCTTCCACGCGGAACCACCGGATCACTAGGCCCGACTTTCGTCCCTGCTCGGCCCGTCGGCCTCACAGTCAAGCTCCCTTCTACCCTTGCGCTCGTCAGGCGGTTACTATTCGCCTTGAGGGAACCTTGGGACGCCTCCGTTATCTTTTGGGAGGCGACCGCCCCAGTCAAACTGCCCACCTGCCACTTTCCCTCAGCCGGATGACGGCATGAGGTTAGAATCACAGTCTTAAAAGAGTGGTATTTCACTGTTGGCTCCCGACACCCCGAAAGGCGCCGTTCACAGCCTCCCACCTATTCTACGCATTCAAAACCGTGATTCAATGACAAGATACAGTAAAGCTTCACGGGGTCTTTTCGTCTTGCTACGCGCAGCCAGCGTCTTCACTGGCACCACAATTTCGCCGAGCCCTTCGTTGAGACAGCGGGATCTTTGTTATGCCATTCGTGCAGGTCGGAACTTACCCGACAAGGAATTTCGCTCGGATTATCTTGCTCTGTTTTCCAGAGAAGCCGGACTTTATCTTTCTCTTCCTCTATTCATTAATGAGGTTATTGCTCTTATTTTTTCTATGCCTTCTGGTTTCAAATGTTCGCCTTTCTTCATTAATTCAACCACTCTTCTGAACCTTATGAAATCAACATTTTTAATTGATTTCAGAGGATGTTCAAAAAAGAATGGCGCTATTATTTCGGCAAGATGTTTTGTATCTCTTACTCTATAACACATTCTATCGCCATGGTTTGTTCTTACAACCCCACAGCCAAAGAATTCTTTTATAGCATAGAGAAGCTTGACATCTCTTTTGTGCTGAACAATAGTGAATTCAGGCAAAACCTGAAAACCAGTCGTCATTTCCGGATGCGGATTTAAACCGACATAAAAACATCCTTCTCCGTCGGTAAAACCCACCACCCATTGAGCATTTAACCTCGAGGAACAAGACTGAACGTGAAGTCTCTGAGGGTTATCCATTTCGTTATTCATGGATCCTTCCCTGCGGATTGTCCCCTTGTCCGTCGGATTTTTACTGTCCCGCAAAATCGCGGAATTAGTACCTAACGGTTTTTGAGGACTTTCCCGCATATAGTTCAGTTTTACTAAGGCTAGCTTTTCCTAACCTTAGGACGGTTATAGTTACCGCCGCCGTTTACTGGGGCTTAAGTTCAGCGCTTCACCTTGCGGCTAACGCCTCCCCTTGACCTTCCAGCACCGGGCAGGCATCACTCCCTATACATCATCTTGTGATTTCAGCAGAGAGCTAAGTTTTTGTTAAACAGTCACGATCCCCATTTCACTGCGGCCCTTTCAACGCGTGGTCTTTAAATCCCACACCTCTACCGGGGCGCCCCTTCTTCCGAAGTTACGGGGCTATTTTGCCTAGTTCCTTAACGAAGGTTATCTCGCGCGCCTTAGCACTTTCATGCCCGTCTACCTGTGTCGGTTTGCGGTACGGTTACAGCAGGAACTCCCCACGGGGTTTTTCTCGGCAGCATGGTTGGATCACTTCCCCCGCCTTTCAACGGAGTCGCATTCAGCTTTCAGCTTAACAGCCCGGTGGATTTGCCTGCCGGACCACGCCTACGACTTTAGACCGGGACGACCTTCACCCGGATGATTTACCCTTCTGCACCACCCCTTGAGTAATGACGCGCCTGCCGCAGTTCCGGAATATTAACCGGATGTCCTTCACCTACGCCTTTCGGCCTCGGCTTAGGCCCGACTAACCCTGAGTCGACGAACGTTGCTCAAGGAAACCTTAGACTTACGGCGACAAGGATTCTCACCTTGTTTATCGCTACTTATTCCAGCATCCTCACTTCTTAACGCTCCAGCGCTCCTTTCGATACGCCTTCGCCGCGTTAAGAACGCTCCCCTACCACTCAACGACAGTGGTTAGTGATTAGTGTTTAGTGAAGGTATTTTCCTCATAATTATTCACTCGCCACTATTCACTCGCCACTAATCACTGCCGTTGAATCCGCGACTGCGGTGGTGTGCTTGAGCCCCGAGTCATTTTCGGCGCGGACCAACTAGACTAGTGAGCTGTTACGCACTCTTTAAAGGATGGCTGCTTCTAAGCCAACCTCCTAGCTGTTTAAGGAGATCCACATCCTTTGCCACTTAGCACACACTTTGGGACCTAGATCGGCGGTCTGGGTTGTTCCCCTCTTGCACGTTCGATTAGCCTTTCACCCCTAACCCCAGCTCATGTAATAACTTTTCAACGTTAGACACTTCGGGCCTCGATCACCGGTTAAGGTGACTTCACCCTGGCCAGGGTTAGATCACTTGGCTTCGAGTCTACTGAAACGAACTAATCGCCCTGTTCGGACTCGGTTTCCCTGCGGATGCGTCTGAAGCTGTCAACTTCAGGACTTATCCTTGCTCGTTCCAAGTAACTCGCTGGATCATTCTTCAACAGGCACGCGGTCAGCCATTGGTTCACCCTTGCGGGTTCACCCATAGGCCTCCCACAGCTTGTAGGTATACGGTTTCAGGTTCTATTTCACTCCCCTACCGGGGTTCTTTTCGCCTTTCCCTCGCGGTACTCGTTCACTATCGGTTGCCAGAGAGTATTTAGCCTTGGAGAGTGGTCTCCCCGGATTCCTGCCGGATTTCACGTGTCCGGCAGTACTCAGGAACTCGTCAGGAGCCGCTTCGTTTTAACCTACGGGACTGTCACCCTTTATAGTCTGCCTTTCCAGGACAGTTCGTCTAACTAACGGTTTATAACTCCTTCGGCTTTGAACCAGACGAGCCCTTCAACCCCGTCCCGACAAGTCGGAACGGTTTAGGCTGTTCCCTTTTCGCTCGCCACTACTGGGGGAATCTCTTTGATTTCTTTTCCTCCAGGTACTGAGATGTTTCACTTCCCTGGGTTGTCTTCACTGAGGCTATCTAGCCGCCTGACGGCGGCCACTTTGCCCCAGAGATTGCCTGCTTTGAAGCAGGCACGGTTTCCCGATTCGGAAATCCCCGGATCAAAAGATGTTTGCTCCTACCCGGGGCTTATCGCAGCTTGCCACGTCCTTCATCAGCTTCTGGCACCAAGGCATTCACCATATACCCTTGTAGCTTGGCCTTATTTTTCAATCTCATAAGGCTACTTCTTACTTCTTTGTATATTAAGACGCTTGGCTTTAAGATACTTTAGTCTGCATATCCCCACTGCCTTAAAGGAGATTTACGGAATATGGACGTCAGAATCACAATTTGTCAAAGAACAACACTTGCTAATAATTACAAAATTTTGGGTAAGACAGCGGACTTTTATCTTTAATGAATATCCCTGTATTCTGGACCTGACCGGGTTTGAACCGGTGACCTCCTGCTTGCAAAGCAGGCGCTCTCCCAGCTGAGCTACAGGCCCGCAAATATAAAATGGGCGATATCCGAGTTGCACGGATGACCTCACCCTTATCAGGGGTGCGCTCTAACTAACTGAGCTAATCGCCCATTACTGCAGTGGTTAGCGGCGAGTGGTTAGTTTTTGTTGTTAACTATTCACTAATCACTATTCGCTATTCACTGCTGTTATTAGTCAGGCGATTTAAGTAAAATTTATTAGCCCAAGTATATTTTAAAGAACGAGACAAGTTTTAATTATGTATGAGTGGCCACCCTGAAAACAGCAGTGCTTAGTGTTTAGTGGATAGTGATTAGAAACTAATCACTTACCACTTGCCACTATTCACTACCGTTGATGGTATCGCCTATAACAACAGTGGATAGTTGTAATATGTGATTAGCGAACTAACCACTAATCACTCATCACTGAAGTTATTAAGGAGGTGATCCAGCCGCACGTTCTCGTACGGCTACCTTGTTACGACTTCACCCCAATCACCGGTCACAACTTGGGATCCCGCGTATCCGGGACGCTTCTGTTGCAACAGGCTTTCGTGGTGTGACGGGCGGTGTGTACAAGGCCCGGGAACGTATTCACCGCAGCCTGCTGATCTGCGATTACTAGCGATTCCATCTTCATGTGGGCGAATTGCAGCCCACAATCTGAACTGGGGCGCGGTTTAGGGATTAGCTCCACCTTGCGGTCTTGCGACCCTCTGTCCGCGCCATTGTATCACGTGTGTAGCCCTGGACATAAAGGCCATGATGATTTGACGTCGTCCCCACCTTCCTCCGTGTTATCCACGGCAGTCTCCCAAGAGACCCCCTTGCGGGGTAACATGGGACAGGGGTTGCGCTCGTTGCGGGACTTAACCCAACATCTCCAAGAGCCCCTCCATTACTGGAAGGCTTAGACTATACCATCATCTCATCCAGTCTATGATGAGAGTCGACGTGTTGCCCTTCTCTGCACATCTGAAGAGCCTCCCCGACGTTACGTCGGGGCAGTCGTTACGGGGTCATCTGGAATTTTATATCGCATTTCTGCGATCAAGTGAGGCGATATCAGTTCTTTGAATCTATCAAAACTTTCCGCTTTGACATAGAGCTGAAATCCTTTTCCCACTTTATGAACGCTCATTTGAACTCCGAATTTTTCAGCCAGAAGCTTTTGCAAAAATTTCTGTTCTTCTGCTGAATATCCACTGGTGTTGAACACCAGTCCTCTCGGAGTGCGAGCGCCACGACTGCCATCATCCATGAACCAAACTGCTATTGCCAAAGGATCCAAAAACTCTCCCAAATCTTCTGGGAGGATTTTCTTTTCCTTATAAAAGCGCATCCTAAATTCCTTTAAGACGGCTTTAGTATAGAAACGCATTGAACAATATGTTTTGTCTGTACGACAATCATATCGCTCAACTCTTTTCGGAGGTTTACCGGCAATGCTTTTGAGCTTCTCATACTTCCAGAGCGTATATGCTTTCTGATTGAGACAATGCTCAATCTGAAGTGATCCGCTTGGAGTAAGATAAGCATCGCCAAGCAACGAACCTACGATTACAGATTGCGTTTCCGCAGTTAGGCTCATAGGGTTCCAGAGACTTCCCACGGTATTGCCCTGCACCGTATGGTACAGGGTTCCACCGTTATGAGTCGATTTTTTTCGCCAGATTACTCCGGCGAGTCGCGATGTGATTCACGACACGAGCTGACGACAACCATGCAGCACCTCTGCCGGCTCTCTTGCGAGTCATCCCGACTTTCATCGGGATTACCACCGGCGGTTCAAGCCCAGGTAAGGTTCTTCGCGTAGCGTCGAATTAAACCACATGATCCACCGCTTGTGCGGGCCCCCGTCAATTCCTTTGAGTTTTAACCTTGCGGCCGTACTCCCCAGGCGGTAGACTTAATGCGTTAACGTCGGCACGGAAGGGGTCGATACCTCCCACACCTGGTCTACATGGTTTACGGCTAGGACTACCAGGGTATCTAATCCTGTTTGCTCCCCTAGCTTTCGCGTCTCAGCGTCAGTCAAGGCCCAGAAACCTGCCTTCGCCTTAGGCGTTCTTCCCGATATCTACGCATTTCACCGCTACACCGGGAATTCCAGTTTCCTCTACCTCACTCCAGATGCTCAGTATCCATTGACAGTTCACGGTTGAGCCGTGAAATTTCACAATAGACTTAAGCACCCGCCTACACGCGCTTTACGCCTAGTAAATCCGAGTAACGCTCGCCACCTACGTATTACCGCGGCTGCTGGCACGTAGTTAGCCGTGGCTTATTCGCAGGGTACAGTCATTTTTTTCGTCCCCTGCAAAAGGAGTTTACAATCCGAGAACCTTCGTCCTCCACGCGGCGTCGCTGGATCAGGCTTTCGCCCATTGTCCAAAATTCCCCACTGCTGCCTCCCGTAGGAGTGGGGCCCGTGTCTCAGTGCCCCTGTGGCCGGTCATCCTTTTAGATCGGCTACCCGTCATAGCCTTGGTGGGCCGCTACCCCGCCAACAAGCTGATAGGCCGCAAGCTCCTCCCCGAGCGTCCCTTGCGGGACTTTAATCACAGAAAGATGCCTTTCCGGGATATTACGGGATATTAGCCCGACTTTCGCCAGGTTATCTCCCTCTCAGGGGTAGATTGCTTACGTGTTACTCACCCGTCTGCCGCTAAGACTTCGATACGAACTGAAGCCTCCGCTCGACTTGCATGTGTTAGGCACGCCGCCAGCGTTAACTCTGAGCCAGGATCAAACTCTCCATTAAAATCCGCATATGGTTTATGCCGCCTCTTAAGCGTCAGCCATAAGCCGGATGCGGAGAAGTTTGGTGTAAGCTCTTTTTTATTGAGAAGCCGTCATATAATTAATTCCTTAATAATACAGCGGGCTCCGTCAAGGTTACACACCCTTTAGGATTTTTTAGTTATACACCATCACGCTTAACAACAGTAGTTAGTGGTTAGTGTCTAGTGGTTAGTTTACTAATCACTATTCACTCGTCACTTGCCACTGAAGTTTTACGTTCAGGGTGCCCATTCATACATAATTTTCAAAGAACAAAACCCTTTTCCTGTTTTTTTATTCGTGTTTAATTACTCTTTAAGGAATATAAACAACAGGTACGGATTTATTACGCCGCAGGCTGCGGCATAATTTGTAATTTGAATATTTAACCAAATCCGAAAAAACTTGTCAAGTATTATTTTTTCGTCGGAAAAATTCGGCTTTTGAAGCGGACTTTTCAGGAAAGTTCGGTTACTGACTTACGCAAATTGCGTTTTTAACAACTGTTTTATTATACTGAGCTTCGCAGAAATAATGGATACGCTGGCTGAGCCGATTTTTGAGCGAGACAAGAAGTGAGGAGCGAGCATATCTTTTGATATGTAAGCGACGAACGACGCAGTTGTAGCCGAAAAGCGGCCAGCCCCTTTCCCCTGCGGGAAAGGGGAGGCTCATATTTGGCCGTCTGCTGCGTTGCTCCTCACTCACATAGCGAACGCTATGCTTATTCGTCGCGCCTTGCATCCAATCCAAACCTGAGCCTCCAACGTGC
>JACQWV010000050.1 GCA_016209085.1 Elusimicrobiota bacterium | reverse complement strand
TTGGGCATTGACACTGTCAAACAGGCGGAGCTTTTTGCAATGATCCGCGAGCATTACGACATCCCCAGAAAAGAAAACCTCTCGCTCAAGGATTACCCGACGATAAGGCACTGCATAAAATTCGTCATGGACGAAACAGGAATAAAGTTAGAGGCGAGAGGCGAGCGGATAGAGGATAGGCAAGTCACAGGTCTCAAGTCTCAGGTCTCAAGTCCCTCTACCCTATACCCTATACCCTCGTCCTATCCCAAGAGGCACATACGGCACGTTCCGGCTCCGGCTCCGATGCCTGTCCAGGACGAACTGGTAAAAAAATTGTCAAGCAAACGGCCGGTTGTCATTTTTTCAGACGACCCGGAGCTGACAAAGTCCTTCAGGTTTGAATTAAACAAGCTCAGGATAGATTCTTTCGTATTTACAACAATAAAATCAAAAACAAAAGACTCTTTTGTCGTGGACTGGAGTGATATTGAAGGAGTTGAACGCTCTATCGCGGACTTTGCCGGAGCGCACGGCGACGTGCAGGGGGTTTTCTATCTTCTCGGAACCGCTCCCAAAAAACTAGACAGGAATACCAACGCTTCTGCGGACATTAAACGATGGGCCATGCCCCTGTTCCTTGCCGCCAAACATTTTAACGCGAGTTTAAACAAAATGGAAGAGGGCTATTCAACTTTCTTCGTAACAGCCACCAAAGTTGACGGCGCTTTCGGATACAAAACCTCAGAGGCTTACGACCCTGTTTACGGCGCGATAAACGGAATAAACCTGTGTTTAAGGAAAGAAATTGATAAAAGCATAGTAAAGTTTCTGGACTTTGCGCCGGATTCAAAACCCGAAGCAGTCGCTCACAAAACTTTTTACGAACTGCTTTACGCGGACAAAAGGGCCATGATAAGTTACGACTCCAACAAACGCTTTACGATAATGAGCAAACCGGCTCTGCTTGAAACCTCTGCGGAGAATCTGGACCTGCGGGGGAAAAAAATCGTTCTGACCGGAGGGGGCAGAGGGCTGGGCGCCAAATTCGCGGAAATAACCGCAAGAAGATACAGACCCGTCATAATAATTCTGGACATAATAACTTTAAACGAAAACTCCGGCGAATGGGCGTCAATGAGCGAAGAAGAACTGAAAAATTTCAAGACGGCCGTCCTGTGGGAGGAGTTGAAGAGAAAAACGGAAAAACCCACTCCGGCAATGCTTGAAAGGGAATTCACGAAGATAAAGGATTCAGCGCTCCTTTACAAAACCATTGAAAACCTGAAATCCTGCGGGGCAAAAGCGCATTATTATTACTGCGACGTGAACAACCGGGAGATATTCAATTCCGTGATTGAAGCCATAAAAAAAGAACACGGCCGCGTTGACGGGCTCGTTCATTTCGCGGGTCTTGAGCGCTCAAAACTCATCGTTGACAAGACTCTTGACGAATTTTTCGCCGTTTTCAACACAAAGGCGGACAGCGCAATAAACTTCTGGAAATCGGGCGTGGTCAAGGACAACGGATTCTTCGTCATGATTTCCTCAATAGCCGGAAAATACGGAAATCTGGGTCAATCCGATTACGCTGCAGCAAGCGACTACATTTCAAAATTTGCAATAAGCCTTTCCAATGCGGGAATAAGAGCTCTTGCAGTTGACATGACAGGTTATGCTGAGATAGGAATGGCAATGAGACCCGGCGTTGAGGCGTTTCTGAAATCCCAGCGCCTGGAATTCCTATACCCCGACGAAGGAATGAACGCTCTTCTGGACGAAATCGTATACGGAAAAATCCCTGAAATAGTGCTCTCAGCCAGCCTCGGCAGCCTTGACTGGGACAAACAGCTTGAGTTTAACCCGGATTTCCCGGAAACCCGCTCTGCAGAATTCCATTTTTCAGGAAAGGTGATAAAGGAGGCAAAGGGGCTGGAATCGGCTTCCCTTAAAACTTTCAGTCTTGAAACAGACCCTTATATGAATGACCATTCCATAAACGGGACCCCGTACGTGCCGGGAGTGATGGGAATTGAAACTTTCGCCGAGACCGCAAGGGTTTTCACGGGCAAAACCCCGAAATCCCTCGGGGACATACATTTTTACATGCCGATAAAACTTCTCAAGAATAATCCCCTTGAAGTCAGGATAATCTGCGTCTCCAGACACGGGAAGCCGGAAATGAAAATGGAGTCCAACTTTATAAACGCAAAAGGGATAAAATTAGGCTCTACAAGAACTCATTTCTCGGCCCGCGTCCAGGACGCTCCCGAATCCTCGTGGAATCCGGATGAAAAGCCCGCAGTCCCGAAAACAAAAAAATTCAAAGTGACTGCTGACACGATATACAAAACTTATTTTCACGGTCCTAGTTTCCAGGTGCTTGAAGGAATCCTGTCCATCAAGAAGGAAGAAGTCCTTGCGGTTTACAAAAAACCATCCGCTCCCCTATGGGAAACGGCTAATCCGGAACTGCTGTTCCACCCCATGATTATAGAAGCGGCTTTCCAGACCTGCGGATACAGGGACATCTATTTTGAGAAGAAAATGACCCTGCCCGACGCATTGGGACATATAATCATTCACAATTTCAGCCAGCCGCCTGAAACCCTGTACATCCACGCTGTTTATAAAGGGCAGGACCCATCCGGAAAAAGCCTTTATGACGCTTTTGTGTTTGATGCTGACGGAAATATCTGGCTTGAGCTTCAGGACTATGCGATGATACCCACGCAGATATAACAGCAGTAACCAGTGGCCAGTAGTCGTACGCCCTTGGCGTGCAAATGAGTAACTGCAACGGCAAATAGCAGTGACCAATAACAAGACGACAAAAAAATAACGGCAGCGATATGAATAATAAAACATATAAAATTGTAAATTTAAACGAACTGCCTGCGGCTGAAGAAATTCTGTCTGAAAAAGAACTGGCAAAATATAATTCTTTTAGAATTGAAAAAAGAAAAAGAGAGTGGCTGGGAGGGAGATTTGCCGCGAAGTCGGCAATATGGGATAGAAGTCAGAAGTCAGAGGTCAGAGATCAGAAATTGCGAGATATAGAAATAACCCGGGATAAATACGGAAGACCAATTTATCAAACTCAAAACTCAAAATTAAAAATTCAAAATTTTTTATTGTCCATTTCTCATTCGGGAAAATACGCTGTTGCAGCCGCAAAAAACAGCGGTTGCAATTTTCTCGGAATAGACATTGAAAAAACAGAGCAGAGACATCCTTTGTGGGAAAAAGACTATTTTCATGAAACCGAAATCCTCAGCAATGCGCCGGAGTTTCTGACAGAACTCTGGACCAAAAAAGAAGCCCTGCTGAAAGCGCTTGGGCTGGGCATGAAAGCAGACCCCCTTGACATAGTAATAGGAGATAAAATAAACCTCGTTAGAGACACACCGGTGAAAGCGCTGACTAAAGATGCTGAAAATGTTAAAATTATAAAAGTTCAAACAAAAGACTCTAAACAAAGCGCGGTCGTGCAAGCACGACCTGTCTCTAACGGGGTAAAGTTTTTGAATAAAGCCCTTGCAAGATATCAGGAGTTGGGAGAGCCGGATTTTATAATTAAAACCGCAAAATTTGAGAATTACATTGTTTCGCACGCGTTCACGGAGGAAAAATGGCGGATTTAACCGAAGATCCGATAGGACAGGCGAGAGTAGAATCCACGAAAAAACTCCATCCCAAAAAAGTAAGACAGGTTCCTGAAAACCTCAAAAAATTCAGGGAAATCCACGAGCAGGCCATGGCAGGCGGACCGCCTGAAAAGATAGAGGCGCAGAAGGCAAAGGGAAAACTGACAGCGCGGGAAAGAATAGACTATCTTATTGACAAAGGCGCTTTTCAGGAAGTGGGGCTTCTTGTTGAATCAAGGTGCGCTGATTTCGGGATACAGGACAAACACATAAAAGGCGACGGCGTCATAACCGGCTTCGGAAATGTAAACGGAAGGCCCGTTGCGGTTTTCTCGCAGGATTTCGCCCAGTTAGGCGGCTCCCTGGGGCTTGCTCACGCAAAAAAAATAGCCTCAATAATGGACCTTGCGGCTCACTCAAAAATCCCTGTAATAGGAATACTTGATTCCGGAGGAGCCAGAATACAGGAAGGCGTGGACAGTCTGGACGGGTACGCCGAGATTTTCTACAGGAACACCAAATCCTCCGGCGTAATACCGCAGATTTCCGTAATCCTCGGCCCCTGCGCAGGCGGGGCGGTGTATTCGCCGGCTCTGACTGATTTCGTATTCATGGTTCAGGGAATCAGCAACATGTTCGTCACCGGCCCGGAAGTGGTAAAAGCGGCTACCGGAGAGGAAGTGGATTTTGAAACCCTGGGCGGAAGCATGGTTCACGCTTCAAAAAGCGGGGTCTGCCATCTGGTGGCGCAGAGCGAGCCCGACTGTTTCAGGCAGTTGAAAGAGCTTCTGAGCTTCCTGCCGCAGAGCAGATTTGAAAACCCTCCGGTTATTGAAACCAAGGACCCGGAAGACAGAAAGGTTCCTTTAATGGAAAAGCTCTGCGAAGTGGACCCGAGAAAATCCTACAGAATCAACCACATCATCTGGTGGCTGGCCGACGACCATAAATTCCTTGAAATCCACCATAATTTTGCAAAAAACATAGTGATCGGCTTCATCCGTCTGGGCGGACGGGTCGTGGGCGTGGTGGCCAATAACCCCGCTCACATGGCAGGGGCTCTTGACATAAACGCATCCGACAAGGCCTCAAGATTCGTAAGGTTCCTCAACAATTTCAACATACCCATACTCACGCTTGTGGACGTTCCCGGCTACTGGCCCGGCGTGGCCCAGGAGCACGGGGGAATAATAAGGCACGGGGCAAAGCTTTTATACGCTTATTCCGAAGCAGACGTCCCGAAAGTCACGCTTGTCCTGAGAAAAGCTTACGGCGGGGCTTACATCGCGATGAGTTCAAAATTCCTGAGAGGCGACATTAATTTCGCCCTGCCGAGCGCCGAGATAGCGGTCATGGGCCCCAGGGGAGCCATAGAAATTCTTTATTCAAAACAGATAAATGAGTCAAAAGACGAAGAAAAAGAAGCTCTGAAAGCCAGCCTTGCCAGGGAGTATTCGGACAAATTCGCCTCGCCGTACCAGACATCGTCCACCGGCTCAATAGACGAAGTGATAGAGCCGTCCGAGGCAAGACAAAGGCTGATAAACGCGTTCAGAATCCTTGCGGACAAACGCAAACCCGGAACCAGCGAGCGCGCCGGAAACATCCCGATGTAGGGAACTCTTATGATTAAAAATCCGGAATATTTTGAAAAATTTGAAAAAAATTTCATATCTGCCGACACTCTTGATTACGAGAAGGCGTTAAATCTTGTAGAAGCAATGTGGGAAGAATACCGCTCAATCGGAGTCGTTAAAAATTCAAATCCTTTAGAAGGGATTGAATCGGATATTTCTCATGCGCCACTCACAATCTGGACGGCAAAATAGCCGTAAAGATAACTGTTTCAAACTAAACGGCTGAAGCTGTAGGCTGAAGAAAGAATTAAACCCCGTCCCGCTTGAGCGGGGCGGGTTTGAGCTGGAGAGGACAAAACAATGAACATAATGGTAGCTGACGACGACACTCTGATAGTGGATTTGCTGACGGACTATCTTGAAAGCGCGGGACACAAGGTAGTGCATGCATACAACAGCAAAGATATTGAAGAAAAAGCGGCTTCACAACGGCCGGACCTGGTTTTCCTGGATTTGCACATGCCCGGCATAAAGGAAGCATTTGAAAATACCGTAAAAATTCCGGATGCCATAAAAAACGCTCCCATAGTGCTTGTCACAGGCACTTCCGACCAGAAATTAGCCGAATTAGGCCTGGCCAAAGATTTCGCGGTTCTGAAAAAACCCATAGAATTTGAAAAATTAGACGCGATTCTCCAGAAATTACAGAAATGATCAAGAGCCAGATAATATCGGGGCGCTGGATGCGGGCACAAGCTATCCGCTCCTGTTTCCGAAGCAATACCGAAATTATGCGACATGGTAATTCGCCTCCTGCCTCATTGATATAAATCAATGTGTGACCAAAATCACATTGAATAGTTAAAAATTTAATATTATAATTAATCTGTGCCTAAATTAGGCCCGCCACGGGATAAACCCGTGGCGCCCTGATGTATATCAGGGCGGGGAGTATTGGAATTTCTTACTTAAAATTTGAATCATTGCCGCAAAATTTCTGCGGAAGATGTTGTATTTAAGGACAAAATTATTGAGGTTTGCATAAGTAATGTAATCTAACCACCGTCGTGGAATTTATTACATTGTTAACGCAACACTCAATATATGCCTAAAATTCTGTTGGTTGAAGACGATCTGTCTGTTCTGGAAATGCTCCAGATGGCTTTGGAACATGAGGGGTATCTTGTCCAGACAGCCTCAATGGCAAAAACAGCCCTGAACTGGCTCAGGGAGGCTTCCAAGCCGGATTTGATAATCAGCGACATAGGCCTGCCCGACATTGACGGGGTCACTCTCTGCAGAATGATAAAAGACGACCCTGCTTTGAAAAAAATCCCGGTTATCATTCTTACAGCCAGCCTTACGAACGAGTCAAAAATAAAGGCAAGACTTACTGCAAAGGCTGATTTATTCCTTAACAAACCCATAGACCTGGCTGAATTGTCGTCAGCCGTTAAAAACATGATGGACCAGGCTTTAAGGGAAAAATCCTACATGCAGGATTTATATTTGAAAAAGAGATTCTTTGAACAAAAATGAACCCCATTAGAGACACACAGGTGAAAGCGCTGACTAAAGATGCTGAAAATGTTGAAATTATAAAAGTTCAAACAAAAGACTCTAAACAAAGCACGGTCGTGCAAGCACGACCTGTCTCTAACGGGGTGAAGCTCCGCGGGATTACTGCAGAACGTAAGTTTTTAATTTATGCCGAAGATTCTGATTACCGAAGACGATATTCCGCTTCTTGAAATGCTTCAACAAGCCTTTGAACAGGAAGGATACATTATCCAGTGTGCATCATGCGGCAGAACCGCCCTCCAATGGCTCAAAGAGCCGGTCAAGCCTGATTTGATAATTCTGGACATCGGGCTTCCGGATACCGACGGAATCACTCTTTGCAAAACAATTAAAGACGACCCGGCCACAAGAAAGATACCCGTCATCATACTTACCGCCAACATGACGAATGAAGCCAAAATAAAAGCCAATACAACGGCGCATGCGGATTTGTTTTTAAACAAACCCATAGAACTCAAGGAGCTGACCGGAGCCGCCAAAACCCTGATAGACGAATACTTGAAACAAAAAACTTTTTTGAGCGACATTTCCCTCAAAAGAAGATTTTTGAGCGATAACAGGTGATAAGATATGGCTAAAATTCTGATAGTTGAAGACGACGAAAACATAGTCAAAATGCTGAGAGTCGCTCTTGAAGCCAAAGGTTATCTGGTGGAGCCGGCCGCGTGCGCCAATACCGCCCTTACATGGCTGAAAGAATCAAGCAAACCTGATTTGATAATCATAGACATAGGCCTGCCTGACATGGACGGACTGAAACTTTGCCAAATGATTAAAGACGATCCTGCCACAAGAAAAATACCTGTCGTAATTCTAACTGCCAACATGACCAACGACGCGAAAATAAGGGCGAATCTCATCGCCCACGCGGATTTGTTCCTCACCAAACCGATAGACCTGAAGGAGCTTACAAACGCCATTAACGCTCTTATAGAAAAATTTATAAGGGAAAAAGAGTTTCTGCACGACATTTCTTTAAGAAAAAAACCCGGTTCCGCTCCTCAGAAACAATAGCCTCGCCATTTTAAAAAATAGACAGCAGGTTTGTTCAACGGCTGATAAATTAAATATAATTTATCCATGGAAAAAATCGGCGTTTTTCTTAACTCATCTTTTTTAGGCGATACTGTTGCGAATTATGTTTACGCCGCCATAATCTTCGTCATTTCCCTCCTTGCCATTTACGGACTGCGGAATCTGGTGTTCGTAAAACTGCGGGAACTTGCCCTAAAAACTAAAACCGACCTGGACGATTTCATAATAGACCTCATATCAAAAATAAAAGCTCCTGAATACCAGCTTATAGCCCTCTACCTTGCCACAAGACACATTTATAAATCTCCGTTGTTCAACAAAGCATTGCACCTGATTATCCTGGTGGTTTTCACCTACAGAGCAATAATTTTAATCCATTATCTTATAGCGTTCTGGCTCAAAAAAATAGCGGCGCAGAGACAGCTTGAAGAATCTTCCAAGACAACGGTGATTAACAGCGTCAAGGTAATACTCAACAGCATCATCTGGATAGCTGCCGCCATATTCGTGCTGGACAATCTGGGCGTGAACGTCTCGGCCCTGATGGCGGGGCTGGGCATAGGCGGAGTCGCCATAGCTCTTGCCTCACAGACTATACTCGGCGACCTCTTCAATTTTTTCGTGATTCTTTTTGATAGGCCTTTTGCAATCGGCGATTTTATTGAAACCGATTCCGGCGCCACGCTCGGCACAATAGAACACATAGGAATAAAATCTACGAGAATAAGGAGCCTGAGCGGAGAATTGCTCATAGTTTCAAACTCAAAACTGCTTTCAGACAAAATACGAAACTACAATCACATGCAGAAAAGAAGGGCGGTTTTCAAACTGCAGGTAATCCATCAGACCCCTCTTGAAAAACTCCGGATGATTCCGCAAATAGCCCGGACAGTGATTTCCAGCATGGAGAAAGTTTCGTTTGACAGAGCGAACCTGTATAATCTGGGAGACTATTCCATTGATTTTGAAATCGTATATTACATCTCAGACCCGGATTATAATCTTTACATGAACATACAGGAACGGATTTACCACGGCATCATTGAGGAATTTGCAAAACATAAAATAGAATTCGCATATCCCACGCAGACATTGTTTGTGCATAAACAAAACGAATAAAATTCGTGCTACAGGAGGAAATATCATTATGAAAAAAAGAGCGTTGTTCTTAGCCGGTATTCTTGCGGTTCTTTCGGCATACGCGGCAAAGGCGGAAAACGACAAATCTGCCTACGTGCTGGTAAACGGAGAGAAAATAACAAAAGACGAAATATCAAAAAGAGTCTGGAGGCTCCATTCGGACAGGACGCTCCAGGACATGATTGACGAAAAATTGCTGCTTCAGGAAGCGAAAACCCTTAAAATAAATCCTGACAGGAAAGAACTTGAAACAAGGCTCAACGGCATAATCTCAACCTACAATACAAAAGAGGATTATGAGAAAAACCTTAAAAACGCGGGTCTGACCCAGGACGACCTGAAAGAGCAGATAAAACGCCAGATTTTAATAAGAGAAACCGTAATCAAAAGCAAAAACATAGCCGTAACCGAAGCTGACGCCAGGACATTTTTCGACCAGAATAAAGACAAACTCGGACGGCCGGAATCAATAAAACTCAGGCAGATTTTCGTAAAAACCAGCCAGGAAGCCGACGACGTGCACGTGGCGCTTGCGGCAGGAGCGGATTTTTCCAAACTGGCAACTCTTAAATCCGCAGACGAAAACCTGAAAAAAAACGCGGGAGACCTTGGATATGTCCTTAAAGGAACCCTGATTCCCGAAATAGAAAAAGAGGTCTTTTCTATCAAGTCCGGACAGTTTACAAAACCCATTCAGACCGGAAACGGGTTCAGCATACTTAAAGTTGAAGATTTGAAGCCTTCCCAGCCGGCAAAATTTGAAGAAGTGAAAAACGACATAATCCTTGCGCTTACAAATCAGCTCGTATCTACGAAACTTACTGAACTTATAACGGAACTCCGGCAGAAAGCGAAGATAGAGATAAATAAATTACAGTAACAGAATTTTTATTTCTTCGCCTTTTTTGCGCTTCTCGCCCGGTTCCAGCGTCACGAGAGAATTTGCTCCGGCAAAAGAAACTAATCATTTTATAATCATTTTAAATGCAGCCACAGCCAAAACGCCTGCCAAAACCCTGCAGAGGGCTGTCCGTCCGGCCCGATGCGCTCCGAGGTAGGATCCTGCCAAACCTCCTAAAAAAGCGATAAAAACCAGCGGCCAGATTTCCATAACTTCTATTCCCTTATGAAAAACGTGTCCGCAAAGCCCTGCGAATGAATTTACCAATATAAATGCGGCTGAAACAGCGGCTGTTCTTTTGACATCCGCCCAGCGCATTAAAATTAAAAGAGGGCTCAGAAAAATTCCGCCTCCTATGCCTATAATCCCGGACAAAAACCCTATCCCTGCGCCCGCAGCCAGAGATATTGCCGGAGAAGGCAGCCTCGGCGCGTCATTTTTCTCCGCAGGTTTTTCGGTTCCTGCCAGAGCTAACCTGAAAGCGGCAAAAATCAAAGCGCCTGAGAAAAGCCGGGTATAAAATTCATACGGGACATTCAGCATTCCTCCGATAAAAGCGGCCGGGACTGAAGCCAGGGCAAAAGGCCGCAAAAGTTTAGGCTTGAAATAACCCGCTCTGCTGTAGGACCATAAAGCAGTTGCTGAAACCAAAAGGTTCAGGACCAGAACGCTTTGAGCCATTTTATGGGGAGCAAAACCGAAAAGAGCAAGAACTGCCAGATAGCCGGAAGCTCCTCCGTGTCCCACAAACGAATAAGTCATGGCCACCAGGAAAATCAACAAATATAAGATATCCATTCTCTACGCTCTAAACTCTACATGTCTTCTATTGCGACCATCCGTGATGCAGAGGGCATTCATCTTATGAACCGCTGTTGTCCTGGGCGGCGCGGGATTTTTTCGCAGAGATGAAATGATTGAGGATAAAATAAACAGCGAGCGCGGCTGCTATAATCTGGGCGGCGTAAAAATACTTTACGGAAGAATATTTGTACAAATCGTCAAACCTGCCGTATAAAAGAGAAAATCTGCCCATAACTGTATTGCCGAAAGCCGCTCCGAAATAGAGCATGAGGAAATATATGCCTATGTTGGAAGCCTTCTTGACTAATCCCTTCTGCTCCGCTGAAAAAAAGAAATAAATCAAAACGCACACAAGGCCGAAAGCTATCAGGAAAGTGTTGAAAGTGTAAAAAAACGAAGCCCATGACATCTCAGTCCCGACTTTGAACAGGGGCTTTATGGTCCCGAGTATCTGGGTCATAAAATCAGTGGAAACAGAAACCGGAATTACAAGTCCAGCCCCGTATCCCATTATGAAAGTAAATCCGTATCTTGAAACCCATGAAATTTTCTGGAAAAACTGGGTTATAAGCGACAGCCCTAACAGGGTCGGAATAAATATTGTCCAATCTCCCGCTGTCCAGACGGCTTTCCAGAATTCCGGCTTCCATATATGATAGGATTGTATTATCTGCAGTCCGTTAACCAGTATTTTTACGGGCTCCCATACTTTCGGCTTCCATATATTGTAAAACATCACCTGGAACCACCAGCCCATTCCGGCTCCCAGATAAAGGTGTTCGGCTATTTTGAAAAACGGATTGTCTTTGTAAAGAAAACTGAAAATAAAAATGGTAAGTCCTGCCGCAACCCATCCGCCGATAATTAACCATGTTTCAGACATAATTTAAAAGTATCTTGTTACGATAATGATAATGTTGGAAATCAAAATAAGAATGACTACCATAAAATGCCCCAGGTTCAGGGCGTCAATTCCGGAAGTGCCCTTGCCGGGAATGCCGAGAAGAGATTCGTATTCGGCCCCGCCTTTCATCCCGCCCAGAAGACCCACAAGCTGTCCCGTCTGCAGATAGGGGCCGTACCCCGGCTGGCTTACTGCCGTAACTCCGCCGCCCAGAGGAAATTTGAATTTATCTCCGGCAAAAGCGACCCATCCGTCAAGAAGAGCGGTGCCGGTAATGCATATTCCCATGCCCATGTCTTTATAACTTTTAATTCCCTGCATTACAGGGAGGTTTTTAGGATGCGTTCCGAATTTATCTTTGTCATAAATCTGGTAAAGGTCAAATCCCATCTGCGTAAGCACGGCGGAATAGTCGGCCTGATACGGGAATATCACGTAATCCTTCCCGTATTCCTTTCTGTATTCTTGGGGAACTTTTTCAAAAATCTCTTCAATCAAGCCCGTGGCTCCCGCTATGAAAGTTATGACGCCGACTCTTAAATCTTTCTTGAAACAATGCCTTACAATAGCGGTTGCCTGCTTTTTTGTGTCAACGCTGACCGCTCCTATCGGAAGATTGAGAGGTTTTACTATCGGAATGAATAAAACAAGCGTAAGCAGAAGAAATATTATCCTTCTGTCAATCTTTAAAAACTTCTCCAGCATCTCTTTCCGCATATTTTCTTACCCAATCGCCTTCTCGCCTAAATAGGCACGCCAAGAGCGTGCAACTACTTTAATCTTTCCCCATATACTGTCTTTCTATGCCGAATATTATTTTAAGCGAGGTCACTATGGCCCCGACTGCTATGCCTATCATTATTCCTCTTTTAGCAGCCACGGACGGAACATTTATAATCCAGTCAGTAACCTGCGAGATGGAAACATTCGTCCAGAAAAACAATTTGTTCCATAAGACGTTTCCCAGCGGGACTTTTCCTATGATAAAAAACAGGGCCGCCATAAACAGAACGAAAGCCTGCAAAGTTTTTATTCTGAAAGACCTGAAAGCAGTGGAGACTATGTAATAAGCAAGGACCGCGAACATGCTGGCTGAAAGAGTATTATAGAGAAACCTGAATATCCACCCAAGGCTTGTAAGAGCGGGTCCTGTCATCAATTGCCCTTCGCTCTTGATTGCGCAAACAACGACGACAAGGAATCCTATATAAACAAAAATGCTGTAACCCCAGCCGTCAACTTTTCTCTTTATCTTGTTGTAATGCGAATAGAAAAGACTTAAAAGAGCCAGCAGAAACGCAAAAGCCGCCACGATGTTTATCCACTTGTTCATTGTCTCAAGATAATAGTCCTGGGCCAGTTTCGGGGGAATGTAATACGTGGCAAGGGTCATTATCCCGAACACGAACACTATCGCAAGCGGAATATATCTTTTTATCAGCATCATAGTTTACCCCGTTAGAGATAGGTCACGCTTGCGTGACCGACGACTACCCTGTTTTTCAGTTTAAACTTTCTATAGGTATTGGTTTTCAGCATCTTGAATTTAAACTCTACCCATGTATCTCTAACGGGGTTAATATGTTTTAAAAATATTTTCCAGTATTTTATCCGTCAGGTCCCACTTGTATTGAACAGACAGCGTCATAAGCGCGATTCCGATTACAACCGCCACAATTACAAAAAATTTTCCGTAATCCTGAAGCCTCAACGTGCTTAAAAGCATGGGCTCTTTTGAAAGATACGCTCCGGCAGCGTAAAGCTCCTCGCCTATCAGCGTATAGTCGCAGGTTGTAAAGAAAAAAGGAAGTTGATGCTCTGAATCAGTGCCTGCAATTTGTATGGCGCCGACTGTGGCTCCGACCTCGGCAAGCAGGAGGGATTCTGCCATAAAGTGCCCGATTAAAAAACACGCGGCGGGTTTTTCCCTCGTTATCATTCCGTCAACGCTGGCAGCGTAGGAGAACTGGTCTGAACTTACGAAAAAATTCATGTCTTCCCTGTAAGAATCCGGCCTGCCGGCCTGAAGGTAGGCCTGCCTTACCACTTCCTTGCATACGGTCATAACAATCGGGTTGTAATGCGGGACTTTCACGTAACTGTCGTACTGGGCGACCTTTCCCGCCACTTCTCCGAGAATAAAGGTGGAGGCGATTGTTGAAATTGAAGACATTGATCCTATTCCCGTAATGTAATAAATAGGCCTGCCCATCTCGGTCGCCCTGCCGATTGCCTCGTCTATGGCGTCAAGCCCGGCGATTCTTCTGATGAAAAGGCCTTTTCTTTTCGCGTGAGAAACGGTCCAGATGAAAATGCCGAATATTACGAGGACAAAAACGAGATTATTCAGACGTGCAAAATTAAACCAGTTTCTTTTTACCTGCGTTGAGACGATTTCGCTTTCAAATTTTTGTCTGCCTTTTATACTTATAATTTTGAAAAAATATTCTTTATTTTTTTCCAACTTTCCGAAATGCGTTTCAAGAGGTATTGCAACGGCATGTAAATCCTTTCTTGCTTTCCACGCCCAGAAAGGGAGTTTTATGTCGGATGCGAATTTTTTATCCGCAGAAAATTCGTCAACTTTTATCCATCCTCCTGTTTGCATGGTTGAAGCAAAAACCTGATAAGTTGCCTGGGCGGAATCCAGCGGACTCGTCTTCCATTTAAGAAGAGCTTCCTCACCCGCGTCATAAGGCATGTCTGCCGCGGAAAATTCGTCAAGGAAGAGAATTTCTGCGGCGGCATTTAGATTCATGCTGAAGAAAATAATAATTAGAATTTGAAAAGCCATTTTAAGGACTTGTTTTGCGGGATTTCCCAAAATACACAAAGAAAAATATCAACACAAGCAAGATAAGTATTGGAGTTGCATGGTAATAACCTGATGTTCTGTAAGTGTAAAGGTCAAAAAATCTGCCGTATAAAAGGGCAAACCTTCCCATGACTGTCGTGCCGAAAGCAGCGCCGAAATAAACCATCAAAAAATATATCCCGATTTTGGTAACCTTCTTTGAGATTTTGCCGTGTTCCAGCGAGAAGAAAAAATAAAAAAGCGTTACAATCACTCCTAAACAAAGCAAAATCGCTGAAAAAGACGTCCATAAAGCGGGTCCTGACAAATCAATCGCTCCTCCGGAGGCTAATTTAAAAACAGGCTGTATGGTGCCTTCAATCTGAGCTATGAACATGGTCGCAACCGTTGCAGGAATCGCAAGACCCGCTCCATAGCCCACAATAAATGCAAAACCATATCTTGAAATCCATGAAATTTTAGGAAATATTCTTGTCAGCAGACTTATGCCGATTATGGCCGGAAAAAGCGGAGTTAAACTGCCGGCGTCGCCTGCTGGTGTGACGAATTTAGAAACCCAGGGAACCCAGTTTGAAAGACTCGTAAAAACCCTATTGGAAACGGGCTGATAAATTTTGGGAATCCAGACATTATATATCGTAATTGAAAAAATATAGCCAATGGCTATTCCTATATATAAATTTTCAGCGATTTTAAACAAAGGATTATCTCTATAAAGAAAACTCAATATAAACAGAGTAAGCCCTACGGCAATCCATGCTCCTAAAATAGCGGTAAAGTCCATAGATATTAGTCCGATTGTAGGGGCTTGATTTATCAAGCCCGAAACCAGAGTTTACGGGTTCAATAAATTGAACCCCTACATTTAACGTTAAATTATGTCAATAAATATTTTTGAACAATCAAAACCACATTGGCCAAAATAACAAGAAACAATATCAGAAAATGCCCAAGCCCTATGGCATCCATTCCGGCGCTTGCCTTATCCGGAGCCTTTATCAGTATCTCGTACTCAGACGCCCCTTTCATGGCTGGAATCAAGCCGGTTAATTGTTTTGTCTGAAGATACGGCCTTGTCGGCGCCTCGTTTACGGCAGTGCAGCCGGCTCCGAGTTTGAAACCAAACTTGTCAGCCCCGTAAGCAATCCATGTATCTATTCCAGGGTCCCCTGCCCCAAAATCAATTACATAAGCAAAATTTTTCAAAGACTTGATTCCCTGCATTACGGGAAAAGTCTCAAGGGGACTGCCTTTTTTGGCATCCTTTGAGAAAATCTTGTATATGTCGGTTCCCATCCCGGTTATGACCGCATATCCGCCCACCTGATAGCCGAAATACAGATAATCTTTCCCGTATTCCTTCTTGTATTCCCTGGCGGTCATTGTTATAATCTCATCTGCAATTCCCGGTCCGGTTGCCCAGAGGGTCATTCCTATGACCTTCAAATTTTTCTTAAAAGCGTGGCGCAGAACCGCCACCGCCATGGGGTAGAGCTCAGGCTTTGAAGCAGGGTCAAAATCAAATGAGACAAGAATCACAGAGTTTTCCGGGAGGCTTTCAATCGTGTTATAAACGCCTTTCACAGCGTCCGTTATCTTTATCCCCGGAAGTTTCAGGGGCTTGAAAATTGGAAATACTATCACAAAAACAACAAGCAGAAATAATATTCTCCTGTCTAATTTCAGCAATTTGTCAAAAAAGTTTTTCATAAATTAGTGATTAAGTTAGTAAGAGATTTAGCGATTTAGTCCGATTTTTTGTGCAGCCTTTCGCTCATACTCAATCACTTAATTACTTAATCACTATTCACCGCTTCCTGATTTACTCTTTTCCGCCTAAATACTGTTTTTCTATTCCGAAAATTATCTTCAGAGACATTGCAACCGCGCCTAAGGCAATGCCTATCATAATGCCTCTTCTTGCGGCAGTGGAGGGGAAATTCATAATCCATTCAATTGCTTCGGATATTCCGAACGGCAGCCAACTCATAAATTTACTCCAGATAAGTTGTCCAAGTGGAACCCTGCCGAAGAGAATTATGACAGCCGCAAGAAACAAAATAAATGCCTGGCCCGACTTAACCCTGAACGCCCTGAAAGAAGCAGAAACCACGTAAAACGCAAGCAATGCGAACATTGTCCCCTGAAGAGGATTCAGCACATAATTATATATCCAGCCGAATGCCGTGATAAAACCTTCCTGGTTGGTCTGATTGGCTTTGCTTATAATTCCGCATGTCAATCCCAAAATGACTCCGCCAAACATAAAAAGGCTGTAACCCCAGCCCTGTGTCTTCCTGCGAATTTTGTCATAGTGCATTGCGAACAAACTTGCAAGTCCCAACAAAAACGCAAACGCGCTTATTATAATGTCCCACTGGGTCATTGTTTCCAGATATCCTATGGACACCTTGTTGGGAACATAATACTGCAAAAGAGTCAGAATCCCGACTATGAAACACACAATAAGCGGCAATTTTTTCTTAAATATCATAACAATAGTGATTAAGCGATTAAGTAATTAAGTGATTGAGTGATTACTCGCTTACTCACTTAATCACTCACTCACTATTCACTTGTAAGTATTCAGTCAACGCCGTTGGTGTAGGGGTCGGATTCATCCGACCCGCATATTTTTCGGGCTCAATGAATTGAGCCCCTACATTTTTGCCTGACATAACGGTGTTCAGTGAGGATTTACATTCACTTTACTAAAATGAATTAAAAAGATTTCCTATTACTCTGGTAAGGCCATCCCAGCCGCGAACATGCGCCAGGGTAAGCCCGATTGCACCGAGCAGTATCACGGCCATGGCAAAAACCTTGCCTATATCCTGGCCCCTTAGAGTCCCGACCAGCACCGGATCTTTTGAAAGATACGCGCCTGCCGCGTATAATTCCTCGCCTATCAGAGTATAATCGCAGGTAATGAAAAAAAACGGAAGCTGATGCTCAGCGTCGGTCCCTGCAATCTGAATCGCGCCCGTGTGCGAGCCTATCTCGGTAAGCAGAAGGGATTCGGCGTAATAATAGCCCATGTAAAAACACGCGGCCGGCTTTTCTCTTGTCATCATCCCGTCAACGGCTGCGGTATAAGCGAACTGGTCGTCTGTAACGTAAAAATTAATGTCTTCCCTGTAAGCATCCTGCCTTCCCGCCTCGCTGTAAGCCTGCTTTACTATCTCCTGGCACACCGTCATGGTGACGGGCTCGGTATGCGGAACCTTCAGCTGTGTGTCGTAAGTCGCAATTCTTTTTGAAATTTCTCCGAGAATGAACGTAGCCGCTATCGTTGACATGCTGCCCATTCCAAGGCGGCCGGTCAGATAATACACGGGTTTGCCCATTTCAGTGGCGCGGCCTATCGCTTCTTCAACCGCATCCAACCCCGTTATTCTCCTTATGAAGAGATTTCCTTTTTTAGCATGCGTAACCGCCCAGAAAAAAGCCATAGAGATTAAAATCACATAAAACAAATTATTAAAACGGGATAAATTGAACCAGTTTCCTTTGACAGCGCCGGGGACAACAGGACTTTCTGAAATTTGTTTTCCCCTGAGAGTCATCACCTTGAAATAATAAACAGAACCGTCTTGAATTTTCCCAAAGAAGTTATCAAGACTGACTTTTACCGCGTGAATGTTTTTGGAGGCATTCCAGGCCCAGAAAGGAAGCTCAATGTCCTTTGCGAGCCTTTCGTTCCCTTTGAATTCGTCAACCTTGATCCACCCTGCTTCGGTAAAGCTACGAAGGGCAGGTCCTGTTCCTGCAAGACTTGAGACAAAAATCCGGTAAGTCATGTCCTGGTTATCACAGTCCCTTATTTTCCACTCAAGCAAAGCCGCTGCTCCCATGTCATAAGGCATGTCCCGAGCCGTGAGTCCTTCAAGGGGGGGGATTTCAATTTTTTTCTTCTCTGCCGACGCTCCGGAAACAGAAGCAAAAAAAATAGCCGCAAGAACTGCGGCGGCAATCTTTCCGTTTTTCATGGATAAACAAACTATACACTTTTTAAATCATATTTACAAGAATTAGAATTACTTCTCTTCATGATATTCCTCTTCCGTGTTTATGTTCCAGATGTTTTCTTTTGATGTCTCTCCCGCCAGAATATTGTCAACCGCAGTCATCGCCGCAAGCATTGAATGGTCCGAATTGTTATACCTATGCATTCCGTTCCTGCCGATCAGGAAAAGATTCTCAAATCCGTCGGTGAAATCCCTGATTATCCCGAAATTCTCGTACGAGCCGCTGTAAACCGGATAAGTCTTTTCCATTCTTATGACGGCTGCGTCAAGGAAATCCTCTTTCTTCATCATGCCTATTCTGCACGCTTCTTCAACCGCAAATTCAATCATTTTTTTATCCGTCATTCTCCACATCTCGTCGCCTGTGGCGCAGAAATATTCAAGCCCCAGCCAGACCGTGCCCGGGTCTTTTACCATGTAGGGGCTCCAGTTGTTGAATATCTGGATTCTGCCCATTTTAACTCCGCTTTCCTGCACGTAAATCCAGTTGTCCGGTATAATGCCGTTGATTGTTTTTATCTTTGTCTCGTTTTTTATGTTCAGTTTTCTGAGAAGGAGACCCGTTGTTATGAACTCCCTGTAATTCAATCCCTCGGCCGTTTTCCTTACGTCAGGCGGCGCCCCGGAACCGAAAGCCTGTATTAAATCCTTGACCGGCATTGAGGAAAAAAAGTAATCCCCGCTGATTTTCACAAGTTCCCGTGTCTTTGCGTTTCTTGCGATTACGGCGGTTACTCTTTTGCCTGAAATCTCAATGCCTTCCGCCTTATGCTCTACAAGAATTTTCCCGCCGTTCTCTTTTATCACACGGCCGGCTTCTTCCCAGAGCTGGCCCGGCCCCAGTTTGGGGTACATGAACCTCGCTATCAGACTTGTCTCAACTTCTTTCTGGGAAACGGAATGACCCCGGTCAAACGCTTTCTTTACCGCGTGCATAACCGCTTTTGAAACAGACAGGCCCTTTACTCTTTGCGCTCCCCACTCCGGTTTTATCCGGCTGCACGGGATTCCCCAGACCTTTTCCGTATAGTCTTTGAAAAACGTTTCATAAAGCTTTCTGCCGAACCTGTTTATAAAAAAATCTTCCAGGGATTTTTCGTTTTTCACCGGAAACGCGCGCGATTTCAGGTAACTTAAACCCACGGCCAGCGTGCGGGCAAATCCCATTTTAAAGACGGTATCCATGCTCAGAGACACGGGATAATCAAAAAACTTCTTATTGAAATATATCCTGGAAAACCTATCCCTAAGAAGCATCAGAACGTCCTGTTTTTCAGGATCCGGCGCCGGTATTTTTAAACGTTCTTTGGAACGTACGGGTCTATGAAGGCATTCTGCCGGGAATTGTTTTTTCCTGCCTAAAAGAATGTCGTCTCTTGCGGGAAAACCCTGAACAGGAAACAAATTCCGCCACCAGTTCATTACCCTGTCGGATTTGGAAAAAAACCTGTGCCCTCCTATGTCAATCCTGTTGCCTTTGTAATTGACCGTTTTTGAAATCCCTCCCATATCAGGCGTCATTTCCAGGACTACGGGCGATATGTCGGTTCTGTCTATCAATTCGTACGCAGATGTGAGCCCGGCCGGCCCCGCCCCGATTATCACCGCTGTTTTCTGATTCATATTTTTTTTGTTTTTAAAACAAATTCCTTTATGTAGTTAAAAGCGGGTTTTCCCTGCTTCGCTTCAGGGCTTATCAGGTAAACCACGATGCGGTTTATGAAATGGCCGGCTTGAGTCTCGTCAAAACTGAATGCCTCGCTGACCCTTCTGTCCCAGAATTCGTTGAAAACCGCAAAAGATTTTTCGTCAAAATAAAATATGTTGTACTGTTCCTGAAGACGCAGAGCTTCGCCCGCGTTCAGCAGAATGTGGGTAATTCCTTCTGATTTTAACTTCCGGTAAAGTCCTTCAGCGTCACCCGATTTTTTTGAATATTCCACCATGGGAGTCAGGTCAAACACGGTGCTTGCTACGAATTTTCTTTCCATGTAATAAGTTCTGCCGTCTCCGATTATCATTACCTTTGCGTCGGGAGGGAGATTCTCGTTTATGAATTTTATTCCGGCATAATGGCTGTAGGGATAAGAGCTTTTTGTTTTTGACAGATATTCGTGCTTGGGAATCTGGCCGAGAACCGGCTCCCACTTCCGCTGGATATACCAGATGGAAGCGGCGCCGTATAAACCTGAAAGACAGGATGCCGTTACCAGCCACAAAAGAATCTTTTTAAGAAAATTGTGTCCCCAGGAGAAAAGATAATAGGAAATTATCAGCCCTCCCGCCGCATAGGCCGGCATCATGAATCTTATTACCGTGGAAGAAACGGACCAGGTCAGCCAGATTCCGATAAAATACGCAAAAATAACTTTGATATGAAGGTTTCCCCTGCCGAGAAGGAACGCAATAGGGAGGAAAAAAATGAAAATCGGAGTAAAAAATTCGGAATAGGCGATTTTGCCCATTGTAATCATCCACGGAGTCTCAATCCAGCTTTTGAGGGTAAGATTCATCTGTTTTGCGTCGTTTAAAAATACCTGTATTCTCTCAAAACTTGAATGCTCTCCCAGTCCGAATATCTTGCCCAGAAAGGGATAAACGGGATTTGAGGTATACGCATAATTTTTTACAAGCCACGGCGCGACCATGAGCGCCGAGACAAATCCGAATATTATTATGTTTCTGAGCGCCCTTGCGGAAAATTTTCTTTCTTTAAAAACATACGCGGCGAGCACGGAAATTTCTATGAAAATGCCCGTATATTTAACGCTCATTGCAAGCCCGCTGAAAAAAGCGGCAGGAACAATCCATCTGTTTTCTTCCTCTTTGAAATTCAAGACGCAATACATTGCCAGCATTCCGAAATAAGCCAGATGCATTTCCGTGCCGCAGGACCACGCTCCCATCATTGAGTGCGCCAGGGTGTAAAAAACAAGCGCCGCCCACAGTCCCGTCCTGAAGCTAAAATGCCTGATTCCGATTGAGACGGCTGAAAACATTATGAGCAGGCCTGTCAGGTAATTTGCGGCTTTGGCTGTAAACTCGTCCTTCAGCAAAAGGCCCTGCAGATATATCATGCTGTGAAGGTGAGGCATGTTGGAATAAAAATTGTATCTCATTTCCGTTACCGCATGGTTCAGTTTGTAGTAATTCGGAACCCCCAGATGATACACGAGAGAATCGTAAAAAATTTCAGGGCTCAGCGCGCCTATCAGATTCAAGACGCAGGCGGCCCCGAGAATGAGGCCGGCAAAAACGTCTATGCCTTTAAAAACCATCTGCGTATTGTTTTGCCGGCCCGGCAGGCTTTCATGTGGAGGGGATTTTTTAAGGCTGAAGAGTCCGAAAAGAGCCAGTCCGGCGGTCATGGGCCAAACCAGGGCGGGATAAAGAATTTTAAAAATTCCTAGGATGAAAAGCAGATATGCAAAGATTCCCATCCCGATGCCTGTCGCAAACACGATTTCTTCAAGAAAGTTTTTGTATTTAAGTTTCAAAAATCCTGAAACAATCCTGCCCAGGCTGAAATTTGAAAAAACAACGAGGCACCCCAGAAACAGGTCAATCAAACGGCTCGCGATGATTTTTATATCTCCGGAAAGGTATTGCTCGGGCGACAAAAGGGTAAAAATGAAGCGGGTATCCGGCAAATACTTGGCATAATAGCTCTTAAAAACGATAAAACCCCAGACGCATATTACGGGCCAGACAAGCCAGGGAGGGAAGCGGGGAGCGGCAGGAGCCTGTTTTTGATCATGCGCGGGAGTATTTTTTTTTTGTTTTTTCACTTCTCCAAAACCTCTATATTGGCGCGCGGAATCACAAGCTTCTCCCCGCCCGGCAGGGTGACTTCAAGAACTCTGACACGGCTTTCAGATGGGATTTTCGTAAGTTCCGGAGGAAGCGAGGCGACTGTTCCGATGACTCCGAAATGAGGCTCCCGTATTATTCTCACCGGGTCTCCCGGCTCAATCCAGCCTCTTCCCTCGTCTTTTTTGCACTGCGTTACGTTTTTCGGGTATCCGGGAACTATGATTTCAGGCCTCATCACGCCCGCCCGTATCTGCGTGGCTCCTGAAACAGAGGCTTTTTCGCCTTCCCTGGATTTAAGAAGCCTGAAAGTGTATTCAGCCATGGGTATCATTCCGAAGCCCTCGGTAACCACCAGGGTCAGGCCTATCTGTTCCGTGCCGGTGACTGCCACGCCTATGTCGTAGCCGAGAATCTGCCTTAAATCCCTGTCGTGTATTCCGCCCACGACAATGGCGTGAACGCCGATTTCAATCGCGCGCTTTATGGTGTTGAGACTTGCGTGTTTGCCGCCTATCACGATCTTACCCTTATGAAGCTCCTTTATATCTTCCGCCACCAGCTCCTCGTCGGGACTCTCAACAGCTGCCGCTATTTCCCCGTTCGTCTCGCCGCCTATTCCGAATATTCCCTGGATGAAGGTTCCTTCCGTTTCAATGGTGACGCCGAAATTGGGATGAACCTCGGCGATTCTGCCTTTAATGTAGGCTTTCAGAGGCAGAATTTTCGGCGGCTCTCTCAGCAGAACCTGTCCGGTAAGCTCTGAAACCGATTCCACTGTCCCCGCAACCGGAGATTCTATTTTTGTTTTAAACCATGAAATAAAAGGCTTGTTTTCGGCTATTGTTTCTAATTTTTTCACCTTGTCTAATTCTCTCTTGACCATGTAACCGCGGATTTCATCAGGAGATATCCCGAGCCTGTTCGCCACGTTTACAGGATAAACTTTGCCCGGCAGTTCCGTCTGAGCCACGACGTCAAGAGCGTCTATCTGTTTGCCGGATTCCGCGAGAACCTTGCCCGGAATCGGAAGCATTCTTTTTTTTCTCAAAACAGTGCACGGTATTGCTTTTAATCCCGGCGTGTATGCATGTGCCATAAAACCTCCGTCACCCGCAGATTAAGATTGAGGTTAAGATTGAGAAAAAAACCAAATTTTAATTTTATGCCATTCTTAATCTTTAACTTAACCTTAATCTTAACCTTGACCTGCTGTTATACTGGGTACATTTCCACTGATTTGGACCATTTATTCAAATCGGCTATTCTTTTTGAATGCATCTTCGGCGGCTCAAAAGGCCTTCCCCTGCCGTCCAGAATAATCCCGGCTACGCCGCCCTCTATTTCTCCTTCAATTTTGATTCCGTTCCCATGACCCATGTCAAAACCCTTGACCGGCTTTGCAGATATCTTTCCCTTGGCTTTAAACGGAATGTGTATTAATTCTCCGAATTTAAGAACCCCGGATTGTTTTCCGCCAGAGGCGGACCCGCTTTCCTCTGTTATTTCCCATTCCATTATATTCTGACCTTCTTTTGCCAGCCCCCTGGGAGCGATGCATGCCCCTAATTTAACAAGACAATCATGGTAAAAAACGTCAAGACTGGCTTTCTCGCTTATCTGCGCCAGAACGCCTAAATGAGGCATCATGAATATGGAATCCACCGCAAGCATGGTTATGCCCTCGGGCTGGTACGCGTCCGTCATCAGTATTGCGGACTGTATCCTGCGCGGGGAATGAGCGAGTATGCCGCCGCTTCCTATTATGTAATTAAGGTCCATCATTCTTATGAGGCTCTGGCCTGTTGCGGTCTGTTCAAAAGCGTCTGAAATTGAACGCTCCTGCTGAACGCCTTTGAGTCCGACTGCAAGCATTTTATGCTGGTCAAAAGCCAGCCTCAAAGCTTCTCTGGCGACCGCGTGTTCTATCTGCAAATCCTCCACCGTCTGCGGAACAGTGGTGGGTCTTATCATTTTATTCTTTAACCTGTTCCTGAGGTCCTGCTCGTCCATGTCAAAAGACAGCCATCTCATTATGTTGGGCAGTCCTGCCTCGGCCATAACGTTGGAAATGGAGTAACTCATTCCCAGATTCGCGCTGACAGTCCTGTTAAATACCCCGGAAAATACGGAGAAAACGTCGGTTGTGGCTCCTCCTATGTCAACAGCCAGCACGTTGTAATTTTTCGCCTTGGCGAATTTTTCCACCATGAGCCCTACCGCCATCGGGGTCGGCATTATGGGAGCGTGAACCATGTTCATGAGTCTCGGATAGCCCGGCGCCTGCTGCATCACGTGCTCAAGAAATATGTCGTGTATCTTGTGCCGCGCAGGCATGAGGTTTTCCCTTTCAAGAATAGGCCTGAGATTATCGGTCTTCATCAAAGCGGTTCCTTCGCCGAGAATTTCCGTGATTTTTTCTCTCGCATCCTTATTGCCGGCGTAAATCACCGGAAGTTTATAGGAAGCTCCGAGTCTTGGTTTCGGGTCGGCCGCTTTTATGAACTGGCCCAACTCAACCACGTGCGTGACGGTTCCGCCGTCCGTTCCGCCTGAAAGCAGAATCATGTCGGGCCTGAGCTGTCTTATTCTTTCTATTTTTTCATGGTCGGCCCTGCCGTCGTTTGAGGCAAGCACGTCCATTACTATGGCTCCAGCTCCCAGGGCGCATCTCTGGGCTGATTCGCCGGTCATGGTTTTGACGGCTCCAGCTACCATCATCTGAAGGCCTCCGCCTGCCGAACTCGTTGACACGTAAATGTCGGCTCCGGTATTCCCGCTGTTGGGCGTTATGATTTTTTCGCCGTCCAGTATTTTTCTGCCGGATAATTCTTCAACTTCGGTAATGGCGTTTAAAACGCCTTTTGTCACGTCTTCAAAAGGCGCTTCCACGGTCGTGGGAGCTTCGCCCCTGAAAGTCTGCCTGTAGGTGTCTCCCTTTTTTTCAATCAAAATCGCTTTAGTCGTCGTGCTTCCGCAATCAGTCGCTATGATAACCTGCAAGTCTTTTTCTTTCATAATTTATCCTTTACCTTCAAGCTGTTCAATTAAAAATGAAACTGCGTTCGGATTTTCAAAAATCCCCGCGAATTTCTGAGCCTCCTCCTTCTTGAAAATAAGACTGATGAACGGCATTAAAAAGGTAAGGGACTGCGAGCCGATGTTGTGAAGGGGTTTTGTGCTTTCAAGAAACAAAAACGCCAAATGTCCCATTGAACGCTCTTTTATTTTCCGGGAAAAAACTTCAATCATTTTTTTTTGCTCGTCGGTTACAGGCGCCGAGTCTGGTAATTTAAACGCATTTTTCCAGATTCCCATATTCTATTTTACATTATTGAAAAATAAATTTTACTCTGTCACCCTCTTTTATTTTTAATTTATCACACAGGCCTGCCGGAACTTCCAGAACGTACCGTCCGGTTGAACTGGCCTTTGCCACGGATGAATCCGGCTCAGAAGGCCGGGATCTGGGAACATTATGAAAAATTCCGGATATTTTTAAATTATCCGATATGTAAACGATGTCAAGGTCCACAAACGTGTTTTTCATCCAAAAATTTTGCGGTTCTTCCTTTTCAAACACAAACAGCATGCCTCCTGCCGCGATGATTGATTCCCTGAACATCAGGCCTTTTCTGCGCTCCTCAGGGGTTCTTGCGACTTCAGCCCATATCTTTTCTCCAGAAGCAAAAATTACCTGAACCTTTTCGGCAGACTTATTTCCGGAACAAGCGGAAAAGACTATTAAATTCAAACACAGCAATATCAGTTTATTCATTCTGACAGGTGGCGCATGATTGAAGGGAATCTGTAGAAAAATCCACGTCATAAGGGAAAACCGCTTCCATGTCTTTTTTCGTCTTTGCGGAATTTTGGAAAATTTCCATAAGGTCTAATTTGTACGATTTCGCCATTTTTTCAAAAGACATTCCTCTTTGTCTTGCTTCTGCCATGTCTGCAAAAGATTTCCCTGCCGCGGAAGAAATCTCAATCATCATCAGGATTTCCTGCCTGTAAAATCCGTTTCTAAGAAGATTTGTGAGTATTCTTTCAGGTCTGGTTGATTCAAATATGTTATAGAGCTCGGAAGCGCTGAAATAAACTGATACCGCTTCCGCAAACGGGTCGATATCAGGCCTGTCCGGTAAGTTTTCAGGAGGTCTCAACCCGGATTTAATTGAATCACCGTTGTTCTGAATGTCGGCAGGTTCCCCGGCTGAAACAAAAACGCAAAAAAAACTCGGTAAAAACCAGAACCCAAACGCAAAAAAAAATTCCATACGCCTTCAGCCTTAAGCCTTCCGCCTTCAGCCTTTTATATAGACGTCGTAACCAGAGTTTCCGTTGAAAGAACTCCCGGTATGGAGCGTATTTCGCTGACCACGATGTTTGAAAGAGCAGGCAGGTCGTCGGTCTCCATATCAAGAACGAGGTCCCATCTGCCGAAAACAGCAGACATATGCACGATGTTTTTCAGCGCTTTAAGTTTGCCGAGAGCGTGCTTTTCTTTTCCGGGCATTAGTTTTACCAGAACAAGTCCTGTTACCATGATGTTTTCGTCTCTCCTTAAATAATCTCTTTTAGAATTTACCCGTTTTATTTGTCATTTTATTATATTAAAATATTGTATACCAATTATATGAAAGCGTTCATACAACGCGCAAAAAGCGGAAAAGTTCGCATAAACGGTCAGGTTTTCGGCGAAATCCAAAGCGGATACGTAATCCTTCTCGGAGTAGGCCATGATGACAATGAAAAAGACGCGGAACTTCTGGCTGAAAAAACGGCTAACCTGAGGATTTTCTCAAATCAGGAAGGAAAATTTGACTATTCTCTTCTTGAAGTCAAAGGACAAGCCCTTGTAGTATCCCAGTTTACCCTCATGGCTGACTTGAAAAAAGGCAGAAGACCTGATTTTACAAAAGCGGCCCAGCCGTCTCTTGCCGAAAAACTGTATCTTTATTTTGTCCAATGTCTTAAAAACAAGGGGATTGAAGTCAAAACAGGGAAATTCGGCTCTGAAATGGAAGTTGAAATAATAAATCACGGGCCGGTAACGATAATGTTAGATACGGAAAATAGCGAATAGAGGCGAGAGACGAGAGGATAGAGAAGAGATTGAGTGAGTAAGTTATTAAGAAATTAAGTTACTAAATCACTAAATTACTCAATCACTTAATTACTTAATTGACCTCTATATCTCTGTAATTATTTATGGAACCGATCTTACAGGTAAAGAATCTGAGCGTTGAGATAAAATACGACGATAAAAATCTGAAAATCTTAAAAAACATCAGCTATGAGCTTTTTCCGTCAAAAACCCTCGCGATTGTCGGCGAGTCAGGCTGCGGCAAAACAATCAGCGCCCTGTCCGTATTGAGACTTCTTCCGGATTCGGCAAAAATAGCTTCCGGAAAAATAATCTACAAAGGAATTGATTTGCTCAAACTCTCACATGAGGAAATCAGGAAAATCAGAGGGGGAAAAATTTCAATGGTGTTTCAGGAGCCCATGACTTCCCTGAATCCTGTCATGACAATCGGCAGACAGATTTCAGAGGCCATCACGGAACATACGGATGCGGATAACAGGGAAGCTCTTGAAAAAAGCGCGGTTCTTCTTGAAAAAGCCGCGGTGGGCAGGGCAAAAAACAGGTTAAACGACTACCCGCATAATTTTTCAGGAGGAATGCGCCAGCGCGTAATGATTGCAATGGCCATATCCTGCAACCCCGATATCATTATAGCCGACGAGCCGACCACCGCTCTTGATGTTACGATACAGGCGCAGATTCTTGCGTTAATGTCAAAACTGCAGAAAGAAAACCGGATGTCGCTTATTCTCATTACTCACAATTTAGGCATAGTGGCGCAGACTGCCGACGATGTGGCTGTATTCTACGCAGGAATGATTATGGAGAAGTCTACTGCAAGAGAGCTTTTCAGGGAACCAAAACATCCTTATACCAGAGCTCTTCTGGAATCCCTTCCTGAAATAGGCTCCAGAAAAAAGACTCTCCCGGCGATAAAAGGCCTGCCGCCCGGTTTTGACCAAGATTTACCGGGATGTCCCTTTGCTCCGAGATGCCCGTCCGCTTTTGACAAATGCTTTAAACAGGAGCCGCCTGAATTTGAAACCGGGAACGGAAGAATTTCAAAATGCTGGCTATATGAAAAGGCTATTAGGCAACAAGGCAATTAGGCGATTAGGAAAAAACATGCAACCTCTGCTTGAAGTAAAAAACGCGGTCAAGAAATTTCCGATCGGGAAAGGAAGTTTTTCAGCCGTTGACCGCGTATCAGTAAAACTTGCCGAAAACCAGGCATTGGGAATAGTCGGAGAATCGGGCTGCGGAAAAACCACTCTGGCAAAACTGATTCTTGCTCTTGAAAAACCGGACTCCGGGCAGATCCTATTCCGCGGCGCAGACATTCACGCTGTTTCCGCAAAAGAACTGAAAAAAACGAGAAAGAAAATCCAGATAATATTCCAGGACCCTTATTCAAGCCTTAATCCGAGAATGAACATAAGGGACGCGGTCTGCGAGCCGCTCGCCGCACATAAAGCGTTTAAAAACAAAAACGAAATGGAAAGCAAAGTTTTTTCCGCGCTTGATTCGGTCGGGCTCGGAGCGGATGCCTTGAAAAAGTATCCGCATGAATTTTCAGGCGGCCAGCGCCAGAGAATATGCATAGCAAGGGCTCTTGTCCTGAACCCTGAAATCATCATCTGCGACGAACCCATTTCAAGCCTGGACATATCCATACAGGCGCAGATAATGAACCTCTTAAAAGAACTCAAGGAAAAATATCATTTGAGTTATATTTTCATCTCGCACGACCTTTCCGCAGTTTATCATCTGTGCGATTTTACAGCCGTGATGTACAGGGGACAGGTAGTTGAACAGGCTTTGACCGAAGAGCTTTTCAAGAATCCGCTCTATCCCTACACAAAAATTCTTATTTCCTCAATACCGAGAGCGAACCCTGATTTTAAACCCGATTTCTTAGAACTCGGGCCAAAGGAAGAATCTTTCCTTGGATGCGGTTTTTTTTCAAGGCGCGGCTTTTCAAAACAAGAATGCTCCGAGGCAGAACAGGAACTGAAAGAAGTTTCAAAAGACCATTATGTGAGGTGTAACTTGGAAAGTCACAAGTCACAGGTCACAAGTCACAAGTCACGAACTACCCGGTAAGAATAGGAGTTACATAATGAATCTCAATATAAACAGAAAAAGAATGATTGAAAACTTCGTCAGATTTGCAAAAATCTCCTCTATTTCAGGCAGGGAGGGGAAAGCGGCCGAGCTTGCGGAGCGGGTATTTAAAACTTTAGAAGCAAAAATTTGTTTTGACAATGCAGGCAGAAAAATCAGCGCGCAAACAGGCAACATGTTCGCTTTATTTGACGGCGACCCCGGGACAAAACCCATTCTCCTTTCAGCGCACCTGGACACCGTGGGGCCTTGCGAAAACGTAAAACCAACAGTCAAAAGAGACAGGATAGTTTCAGACGGAACCACTGTTTTGGGCGCGGACTGCAAAGCAGGCATAGCAATCATAATTGAAGCTTTAAGCGTCCTTAAAGAAAATAAAATTCCCCGCCCGCCGATAGAAGTTGTTTTGAGCATAAGCGAAGAGGTGGGACTGCTCGGCGCGAAATTCCTGGATTACTCAAAAATAAAATCAAAATACGGCATAATTTTTGACAATGAAAAGCCGTTAAACGAAGTCGTAACAAACGCGCCGGCAGCCAATAAACTGGACATTAAAATTTACGGCATGGAAGCGCACGCCGGCGTATGCCCTGAAAAAGGAATTTCAGCCATAAAAATAGCGGCCGGCGCCCTTGCCGGAATGAAATTAGGCAGGATTGATTTTGAGACAACCGCCAACATAGGAATAATAAAAGGCGGAACCGCCACGAACATAATAACCCCTCTGGTGGAGCTCAAAGGCGAGGCAAGAAGCCACAGCATTAAAAAACTTGAAAAACAGACGAGGCACATGGAAGAACGTTTCAGAATAGAGATCAACAGGGCCAGACAACGGTTAAACGGCGGATCCGGCAGGGTTCACCCCAGTGGAATTGGCGCCATCGGCGCCAGCCGCAAAGCGGCATTCCACGGGGTAAGATGCGAATTTAACGCCTCAAGGTCTTTTCCCAATCTGCGCATTCCGGGAAACAGCCCGATATTAAATGTTATAAAATCTTCTCTGAATGAACTGGGAATGAGGATGCAGACAAAAGCTTCAGGCGGAGGAACGGACGCAAACATATTCTACGGACGCGGCATAGAGGCGCCGAATTTAGGCACCGGCATGAGGGATGTTCACACGACCGGGGAATATCTTGACCTTGAAGATTTTTTTAACTGTGCAAAACTTACATTAAAAATAATAACAACGTGGAGATAAAATCTATGGAAAAAAAAGAATATCATTTTAAGCCTTATATAGAAACGACTCAAAACATAGCTGAATTTACGATTCAGGCGGCTATTCTGGGATTTATTCTCTCAATAGTTTTTAACGCTGCGAACGCGTATCTGGGACTGAAAATAGGAATGACCGTTTCGGCGTCAATTCCTTCCGCGATAATATCAATGACTGTTTTAAGAATAATCCTGCCTAAATTTTTCAACAGGAACGCGACCATTCTTGAAAACAACGCGGTGCACGCTTTCGCTTCAATAGGCGAATCCCTTGCAGCCGCCATAATTTTCACGGTGCCTGCCATAATGTTCATGGGCGGACAGATTACGAATTCAATGGTATTTTTGCTCGGGCTGACCGGCGGGATAATGGGACTTTTAATGATGATTCCGCTGAGGCAGTCGCTTATGGTAAAAGAGCACAAGAATCTGCCTTTCCCGGAGGGAAGCGCGTGCGCAAAAGTTCTGATTGCCGGCGACAGGGGAGGGGCGTCCGCAAAACCTGTTTTTGCGGGAATTTTCGTGGGAGGAATTTTCAAATTCCTCATGAATGGATTTCAGTTATTTAAAGACACCATCAGCTGGAGTTTTGCCTCCCTGCACAAAGCAGGTTTCGGATATGAAATATCCCCGCTTTATCTTGGCGTGGGTTATCTTATAGGACTCAGAATATCCGCAATGATGTTTGCAGGCGGAATGTTCGGATACTGGGTGATTATTCCTTTAATTGACGCTTTTGCCGGCACAAATATTATACCGCCGGGAACAATTCCGGTTTCTGATATGACAACCTCTGATATAAGAGGCGCTTATGTAAAATACATAGGCGCGGGCGGAGTCGCATTTGGCGGACTTATAAGCGTGATAAAATCTCTTCCCGATATTATTTCCTCAATAAAACACAGCCTTGAAGCCCTCAAAGTAAAGTCTGAAACCAGGGAGGGAATTCAAATCAAAGCAGAAAGAGACTATGAACATAAATATATAGTCTGGACCGGCGGAATACTTGGCGCAGTGATAGGAGTTTTTGCATTTGAAATTCCATGGAATTTAGGACCCCAGACATGGGACCCTATAATGAGACATTTTGCCGGAATTATCACAAGAATCTTTCTGGCTGGCTCGGCAGGCGCTCTGATACTCGGATTTTCATTCTGGCTCATTGCCTCTTATTCTGCAAAAATCTGCCACAAATTTTTAAGAATAGAACATGACACGCCTCTGCCTCTTGTAGGCGCGGGGATTCTCGGCATGTTTCTTCTTATATGGCTGCTTCCCGTGTTTGACCTGAACTTTATTGAATCCCTGATTGTGGTGATTTTCTGCATGTTTTTCGTGGCTGTGAGCGCAAGAATGGTTGGATTAATAGGCACTACAAATCAGCCGGTCTCGGGAATGACAATAACCGCGCTTTTATCGCTTACGCTTCTTTTTGTTTTAATGGGACACAATCCTCAGACCGCAAAAGTTGCGGCCATCATGGCCGGCGCGGTCGTGTGCATAGCGATTTCAGTGTCAGGAGATTTGTCCCAGGATTTGAAAACAGCCGCTCTAATAGGCGCGACCCCATGGAAAGTTCAGGTAGCCCAGATTTCAGGAGTGCTTGTTTCAGCTGTCCGCTCGGGATTTATTCTCCTGATTCTTTGCTGGGCATACGGGCTCGGCGCGCCTACGCCGGGACATCCAAATCCTCTTGAAGCCCCGCAGGCACAGTTAATGGCAAAACTTGTGGAAGGCGCGACAGGGGGAAATCTTCCATGGACATTGCTTTTGCTTGGAGGGGCAATAGGGCTTATCTGCGAACTGTGCTCAATATCAGCCCTTGCTTTTTCAATAGGGCTTTACCTGCCGATAACAAACTGGACAATGATATTTTTAGGGGGATTTATCGCTTATATAGTGACAAAACATTCAGGCGGAGCGCCTGAAGAAGAGCATGACCCGGGCTCATTGTTTTCTTCAGGACTCATCGCAGGCGATGCTTTGATGGGCATACTCCTAGCAGGTATAACGGTAATATTAATGCGCATAGACAAGACTCTGGATATCCTGGCGCTTCGCAAACCCGCTGAAGGCAATTTCACTTTTGAAGCAGCGGTTTCAACCGCGCTTTATCTGGGACTTGCAGCCGGTCTTTATTTAATTGCAAGGAAGAAAAAACGCAAAGTATAATATAACTCATGGCAAGTTTTTTGACAAGACGCATGTTGATGCTGCCTCTTGTGGCAATAGGAGCGACTTTGCTTTTGTTTCTCCTTACGAACGTCCTGCCTGTTGAAATGCGCGCTTCTATCTACGTACAGGACCAGAGGGAGCTCACGCCTGAAACGCTCGCGGAAATAGTAAAAACCAATTCCCTTGACGCG